>JAKBGL010000075.1 GCA_021833085.1 Actinomycetes bacterium
CTCCTCTCCTCCATATCGATGGAGTGATCTTCGCAGCATCTGCCGCCTGTGCGAAAATGCCTCTTTCACAAGCGCAAAAGTCCACTCGTACTCATTAGCTGTAATATCCCTATCTGGTAGGCGCACCAACTCCACGACGGCAGAGTTCACGCTAGGTTTTGGAATAAATACCGTCGGCGGCACCTTCATAACTATCTTTGACTTTGCGTAGTAACCTACTTTTACGCTAAGGGAGGAGTAGTCCTTCGATGAGATTGAAGCACACAATCGCTGCGCAACCTCAAACTGCACCATCACCACTAACCTTTGTATCGTCTTTACTGTCTCTAACACTTTGACGATGACATGAGAGGCTATATTATAAGGTAAGTTAGCAGCTAAAACATACTCTTTATCTGTCTGAAGATAAGGAGATAGATCGTCCTTCAAAGCATTTGCGTGCACCAGTGAAACATTTTCAATTCCACGGCTTGAAAGAGTTTGACCTAAAGGTTCAAATATATAACGATCTAGATCTATCGCGACAACGGAATCGAAGTACTTAGACAAGAACACAGTAAGCGAACCCACTCCGGGTCCAATCTCTAGAACGCGGTCGTGTCCACTAGAAGATGCGATACGAGCTATTTTCTGGGCAATGTTAGGATCAACAAGAAAGTTTTGACCTAAAGCCTTCGAGGGAGTAAGAAGACCTTGATCAAGAAGAGACCGTAACTCCGATGCACCTACGCCATCTACCATTTAAACAGCACCAAGACCGATGCCGACATCGTTATCAGGGACAACGTCTGCAACCGACCGTCAAGCGATACGACATAACTAGAGAGCAAAAGCTCTGGTTGTATTCTCCCACACCAGCTTCTGGAAATCCTCCTTTGCTATCTCCAGATGATCTGAGAGATACTCGCCGGTAATCGATACGTTTGCAAACTGGTTTGGCTTCCCCCTAAGTGGTACCGGGGAAAGATAGGGGGCATCGGTCTCTATAAGTATGAGCTCTCGTTTAGCTATCAGAGCTGCTTGCCTTAGAGCATCTGAGTTCTTAAAGGTTACAATTCCCGAGAACGACATATAGATACCGTAGTCGTTTGCTGCTCTAGCCTCTTTTTCAGTGCCAACAAAGCAGTGAAAAATAGTACGCTCTGGAAGCTGTACAGAATCTAGCACCTCAAATGTATCTTCCCACGCATCACGGGTATGAATAACCAAGGTCTTGTTAAACCTTCGGGCCAGTTCGATTTGAGCTCTAAAAACCTCCAACTGAGCATCTCTAGGTGAGTGCTCATAGAAGTAGTCCAAGCCACATTCACCTACACCTACGATCAATCCTTGTTCGTCTTTCATCAAAAGAGACTCAAGGAACTCTACTCCACTTTTGCCACTTGAAAAAGCGTCATGAGGGTGAACTCCTACTGACGCGAATGCAGACACATCTGTGTCGCGACTACGGAGAGCACGTACATAGTCGAGAACACCTTCAGACTTCTCTGGAGTCGTGCCCACCGCAATCAGCCCCATGACGTTGCACTCCTGTGCAAAGGAAAGTTCCGTTTCAAGGTTCTCAACTTCAGGATGGCAATGGCTATCAAACCAGCTCACAACGTCTCCTAACTACGATCGCCACCAAAAGCAAACTAAGGTGAATGGTCCTCATCTCACTCCACTTCTAGACGCGGAAATAAGGGGGCTGACTTTTCGATAGCTGCTCCACCTCGATATTTTCCAAAGATTAGTTCATCGCGAATACTTAGAGGTACCTCAACACCTAAACGACTAAGAACCCTACCACTTGACTCTGGAACCGCCGGGAGTAAAAGTAGAGAAACTACTCTAAGCAGCTCTAACACCGCACCAATCACCACGGTTATATACTCCACAGACGAGGATTTCCACGGTTCTGTCTGTTCCAAGTAAACGTTTGCACTTCTAAGTAGCTCCATAGATGCCTCTAGTGCTCCAACTGGTTGGAAGCTCTCCCAAGAGTGGACTACCCGGTCGACTCTCTCTTGGAACGCAAATACCTCTGGGGGTTCTAAAGGACAAGCGGGCGTGACACCGTCTAGCTTGGAGGCTACGAGAGCCAAACATCTTTGCAGAAGATTACCTAGGTTATTAGCGATATCGGCATTGTACGTCGAGACCATTCCCTCAATGGAGAAGTCGCCGTCGGAACCAAGGTGCGTCTCCTTCAACAAGTAGTACCTCATCGCATCGATGCCGTACTCATTAGCGATCTCTAAAGGATCGACTGCCACCCCCCTACTCTTTGAGATCTTTTCACCTCCTGCAAGCAGCCAACCATGGACGATTAACTTATTTGGAGGATCTATACCAGCTGCCATACACATCGCAGGCCACCATACGCAGTGGAACCTCAGTATGTCTTTCCCTAATAGGTGATGAACATGCGGCCAGTACCTATCAAAGCTCGTGTCATCGGAGCCATACCCGATCGCCGTAAGGTAATTTATGAGTGCATCGTACCATACGTAAAAGACGTGCTCATGATCCCAAGGTACAGGCACTCCCCAGTCGATTGACGTACGAGTAATCGAGATATCCTCTAGCCCTTGATGGATAAAGCCCAACGCCTCATTGCGCCTGGTTGAAGGAGTGACAGCCTCTGGGAAATCATCGTACCACTTCAAGAGACGATCCTGGAATGCAGAGAGTTTGAAAAAGTAGTTCTCCTCCGTCATCTCCGTTACAGGTCGTTTGTGTACCGGACAGTTAATTCCATCTTCAAGTTCCGACTCGTTGTAGTATGCTTCGCACGCTACACAGTAGAGACCCTTGTAAAGATCTCTATATATGAAACCATTCTCATATATCTTGGAAAGAAAGCTCTGGACTGTCTTATAGTGCTCAGGTTCAGTCGTACGGATGAAACGATCGTAGCTAATTCCTAGATCATTCCAAGCGGCTATAAACCTCGTAGCCATGAGGTCGACCCACTGTTTCGGAGCCATACCATTATCGCTAGCAACTTGAGAGACCTTCAAACCATGTTCATCGGTTCCGGTCAGGAAAAAGGTGTCGCGACCCCACAATCTATTCCATCTTGCCAAGGTGTCTGCAACTACCATCGTGTACGTGGTGCCCAGGTGGGGCGTTCCGTTCACATAGTAGATGGGAGTTGTAATATAGAAAGAATCTGGACAGTTATCAAGCATCTAATTATTGACCGAGACCTTTACACGTCATACTCAGCGACAATTACCTTGTCGAATTGGGTAAATATAAACTACACAATAGATAAAACCTAGCAACGCTTCCATCGTTCGCCTACCATTTCAAAGTCACCCATCAAGTGAGTTTCGAATTTGAAGACATCTCTCGTAAAACTCAGACTTAGATACTCCATAAATCTTGACTAAGATGTCGACCACTGTTCTGACACCTAGCCCTCTAGCCAAAAGCTCCTCCGCTAAGGTTATCAGAGTCGTATTTAAGCTTTGATCTTTTACTTCAGGGGCTCCCTCAATAGCAAAGACAAACTCTCCCTTTCTAGGAGCCGAAAGTACAGTTTCGCTAACGGTGCCCACTGTTCCATAAAAACACTGTTCGTGCAGCTTTGTCAGTTCTCTGCCCACCAAAACTCTTCGATCGTGAGGGAAGGTCGCCGTAAGGTCCAAGAGAGTACCCTCTATACGGTGAGGTGCTTCAAAGACCACAATCGCCTCGCTTCGTCTCGCGAGTTGTTCTAAGAGCGAGACTCGCTGAGCGCTCTTGTTAGGCAGAAAACCACCAAAGTAAAACTTTTCGGAGCGAAAGTCGCAAAGTGAAAGTATCGCGGTGACTGCAGATGGTCCTGGAATGACGTACGGGGTTACTCCTTCAGATAGGGCAGCACCTACAACATCTCTGCCTGGATCAGAGATGTTTGGCGTACCAGCGTCGCTCACAAGTGAGACTACCTCTCTGTCACGTAACCAACGAGCCACCGTTGCAACGTCAACTGCACCATGCCCTCTAAGGGGGTAGATCTCCTTGTGTGAGACCCCTAACAAACGCAAGAGTTTAGATGTTACCCTAGTGTCCTCGGCAACTATACGATCAGTCATCTCAAGTACCGATAGAGCCCGCTTCGAGATATCTCCAAGGTTTCCAATCGGAGTTGCAACCACGTAGAGAACGCCTTTTAAATCATCACTCATTCCGTCCACTCTCTACAAGTTCGAGTTGATCACCGACTCGTACGCCCCAGGCTCTACTTATCTCAGGGGGGGCAATGACTAACCAGTACATCTTTGTCGGAACTCTAACAAAGCGCCAGGGCTTCAAGGTTGCTACAGATAACACCGTCATCTCACGATCTAAAACTAACACAAAGCCCGACCTTTGAAAGGCTGCAATCGCCGGAAGTCTCGTTGCACGTGCAACGACAACCTCTGTAGGACCAATTGAAAGCAACCAAACTCCTCGCAGGATGCTTACACGCTTCGTCGAAGCTAAAACTGAACCGCTGTTCAACAGCCATGGCATACAACTACAAACTACACAACATAGGGAACTTCCATATCGATCAGACTTACGAACTTTGTTAAGCAAGTTAGTGGAGGCTTCAGAAAGCGACAATATTGCCAGCGAGATATGCAGCCCTATATCTCGCTGGCAACTATATTGGGTTGGCTATGTCAAAAAGAACCAACAAAAGAAAACTCAGAACCAAAAAGAAAGCCAATCACGGCAAGAGACCAAACTGTGGGCGGGGTTAAGTAACTCCAAAAAGTCTAACTCTTAGACTAAAAACGTGGCTTGAACAACATGAGGTAGAAGGCAGCTACATAAAGAACTGAACAAAGTCCTGAAGCACGTGAAATGGACTTTGCTAACGTTCCAACGTTATCTGAGTTCTCCTCAAGGGCGAGGTGCAGCTTTCGCTCTGGAGGGAATACTCTCATGAAGGCGACGGCTGCCGAAACGACCCAGATTGTAACTGCGAGGTCAAACCACCCTTTGGTTAGATCACGTAGATTTCCCTTCCCAATTAGGAGAACTAGCACTCCAAAAACTGGCACTAGTCCGATGAACATGCCTGGAATATTAGGCGAGCCATCGAAGTACTTCCGCGTCGACGCCGAAGGCCCCTCTCTTAGCAGTTTTCGAGAGAATACCCCACTAAAGATAACTGCACCGTAGCCAAGCATTCCTACTAGAACGTGTACGATCAGCAGCGTATCATAGATAGGCGAACGATTACTTAACACGGCTTGACCTTAACTTTGTAGCGATAGTCGATAGACATTGGGCGGCAGAGATGCACTCTTGGAGTGTATTTTCTACTCCAAAACTTACCCTTATGGAGCTCGTTGCTTGAGTCTTAGTTAAGCCCATGCTTAGCAGTACATGGGAGGGTTGCAAAGCACCTGAAGCACAGGCCGCTCCAGCCGAGATAGCGATTCCCTCCTGGTCGGCCAAGAAGATGAGTTCTTCATTACACACATCAGGAAAGCGAATACTGATAATGGCGTCAACGCTTGTCTCCCTACTACCATTTACCATAAACTCCGCATCTCCTCCTTCAAGCGAACTCAAAAAAACGGCGTTCAGATCCTTCACCTTAGACAAGCTCTGCAGTCGATCTCTTTGCACATCGTCCAAAGCGACTGCGCTGGCCGCTACAGCAGCGACGTCTTGGGTGCCACTACGTTTTTCGTACTCCTGACCTCCACCGGCGATGATTGGAGCAAGCTCATTTGGATACCGAGTGAATAACACTCCTGAACCTTTCGGCCCGTGAAACTTATGTGCGGAGATAACCAGCATGTCCGCACAGGAATATAAGACCTTGAGATCCAACCACGGAACAGCTTGCACGGCATCTATAAGTATCTTGGCCCGCTTTGCATATTGACGTACTAGCTGACACGCTTGCGCAATCGGCTGGATAACCCCCGTTTCGTTATTAACCGCCATAAGAGCAAAAAGGCCAATGTTGTCTCCATGCTCCTTTAGGGCTCTTTCCAGGTCTACTAGGTCTAAGGAACCGTCTGAACTACTTCTGACCATACGTCTCGTTGGATATGTCTTTATTGGTTCCAAAACGCAGTGGTGTTCGATGCTTGACACTACAGCAACTGGGAGATCACCTTTTCCACCTTTGATCGCTAAGTTACACGCCTCAGTTCCAGATGAGGTGAAAATGGTACCCCTAACATCAGCTCCCGTTGCCCGGGCGAAAGACTCACGTTTCTCTTCGAGTACCGTCTTTGCGGCTTGGGAGATATGGTGAACTCCATTTGGATTTCCGAAGCAATCCCTTTGCACTCGAACGTACTCGT
>JAKBGL010000076.1 GCA_021833085.1 Actinomycetes bacterium
AACTATAAGAAACTAAATAGGCTCAACGTATTTCCAGTTCCTGACGGTGATACTGGGACAAATATGTTGTTGACCGTTAGATCAGTCAATGACGCTTTACGCAAAGTCCAGGGCCAAGCGGGTGAGGCAGCGAACTTTGCCAAGACGGTATCGATGGCGGCTTTGCTTGGTGCGCGAGGAAACTCTGGGGTTATTTTGTCTCAGATGATCCAAGGGTTCGTGTCCCATTTATCCACTTCAGTAGCGCATGTGCGAGACTCAAGTGAACTCATATCTAGCTGGGCTGAAGCTCTCCAAGAAGCCTCTGACGAGGCTCGTTCCGCAGTGTTGAAGCCTATGGAAGGAACGATCCTAACGGTGGCTTCTAGCGCTGCAAAGCAGGCACTAATGGCCTCTAAGACGGCGGGAGTAGATCTAGAAAGTGTGATTCGTAGCACACTTGAAAGAGCTCGGATAACCCTTGCTGAGACACCGAATATGTTGGAGCAACTTAAAAAGGCCGGAGTGGTTGACTCTGGAGGAGCTGGATTCGTCCACGTCCTTGAAGCGTTGTATGAAGGCTTTTTGGGGAAAGAACTCCCGGAGTCTCTAAAAAACCATCCTTGGCTAGAGGATTCGGCTGATTTTACAGAGATCCAAAGTGATAATAGCTACGCGCAAAGTTCAAAGTCACAACGAGGACCGCGCTACGAGATCATGTACCTACTTGAAGCTGAGACGGCTGACGTGGAAGATATGAAGAACAAGTGGGCCGAGATCGGTGATTCAATAGTGGTGGTTGGTAGCGACGGCATGCATAGTTGTCATATTCACTCAGATGATATTGGTGCCTCGATAGAGGCCGGCATAGTTGCCGGCAAGGTGAGCAATATTCGAGTATCTGATCTTTATGACCTTATCGCAGAGGGAAAGCTTCACAAAGACGATGAATCTCTACATTCATTGGTGAATGAGGCAAAAGAGACGGACGTTTTTGAACCCGCTGAATATGATCAAGAAGTTACAGAAGCTGCTATGGTAGCGGTGGTAAACGGAGTAGGACTTGGAGAGACTCTTAGGTCTATTGGCGTATCGGGACTTGTCGATGGTGGAGATTCGATGAACCCCTCGACGCAAGAGATTGTGAAGATCGTTGAATCGGTTGCAGCGCGTTCGGTAGTTCTATTTCCCAATAACAAGAACGTCCTAGCAACCGCTCGCCTTGCTCAGGACCTGGCGAGCAAACCTGTGGAGGTTATCCCTACCGCTTCAGTATTACAAGCGTTTTCACTGGCTCTAGACTTTGATCCGAGTAAAAACGCATCCGATAATGCGGCTTTGATGCGAGAACAGATGCCCAAAGTGCGTTATGGAGAGATAACCTTTGCCTCTAGAAGCGGTGTCACTCGCGACGGAACAGGATCTTTTGTTGAAGGTGATCTCGTTGGGATATACCACTCCGATGTGGAGGTGGCAGGGAAAGACCTTTCTGAGGTGGTTATCTCGTTATGTGAGAAGATGATGATAGCGACAGATGAGCTCATCACCTTGGTATGGGGATCTCAACTTACTTTAGAACAAGCTACAGATGTGACTAAAGTTCTTCGGGAGAAGATGTCACACCTAGACGTTGACTTGCTCTATGGAGGACAACCCAACTACCCGTTATTGATATCGATTGAGTGACGCTTGCTCTTATGATGGAACGTATGTACGAAAAAGCGACACGGCCACAAGGAACAACCCTCGTCGAGTTGACGAAGACTCCTGTCGAAACCTTGAAAGGCATAGGTCCAACTCGGTCTAAGGGATTCAATGCTCTTGGCATCGAGACTTTATACGATCTTATAACTTACTATCCTCGACGCTATATCGACAGGACGCGACAATCTCCCATTACCGGGTCCGCAATTGATCAAGAGATTGTAGTTTTGGGTACTGTTTCTGAGGTGACGGCACGCAGATTGAAAGGTGGAAGGGTACTTGTTGAGGCGAAACTCTTTGATGGTCAGAGCCGCTGTAAGTTAGTGTTTTTCAATCAGGCCTGGAGACAAAGACAGTTAGCTAACGTGAAAGAGGTAGCGGTCTTTGGGAAGCTCCAGCGGTTTCGATCTGATTTTCAAATGACTAACCCAATCGTAGATACGGTGGGGGACCGTACTGGAATTATCGTCCCTGTCTATCCTATGAGCGAAAAAGCGCAAGTATCGACTTGGGATATCCACCGTGCTCTAAAGGTACTTTTTGAAGAGACCGTTCCAAAGCTTGACGACCCATTACCTCAAAAAGTTGTAAAGGAGTTTGGCCTTGTTGAAAGAGACACAGCATATAGATCGGTTCACTTTGCAGACTCTATAGATCATGTCGTGGCAGCCCGTAAACGGCTCATCTTCGATGAACTGTTCCGTCTTCAGTTGACGTTGGTAGCTAGAAAGGCTCGATACATTAGAGATTCTCGTGGCATCGTTCATGACGTCAATCCATTCGTGGGAGAAAATCAGAGAGAAGAGTCTTTGGTCTCGGCGTTTTTGTCCTCTCTTTCGTTCTCTCTAACTAAGGCCCAGATGCGAGTAGTAGGCGAGATAGCGGTTGATATGGCAAAAGAGATACCGATGCATCGCTTAGTACAAGGAGATGTAGGTTCGGGGAAGACGCTCGTGGCTCTTTTATCTATGCTGTTTGCGGTTCAAAGCGGTCGGCAAGCCGCTCTTTTGGCACCTACTGAGGTTCTAGCGGAACAGCACTACAAGTCTCTAAGCCGCTACCTTGATGAGTTCGTCACGCGTGATCTAAGTATTTACTCTCTGTTTCAAGGTGCCGAGCGAAGTATCAACGTGGGACTTTTGACTGGGTCTTTAGGAGTTAAAAGAAAACAAGTTGCTGAGCAGATACGTGTAGGTGAGATTGATATAGCGGTTGGTACTCATGCTTTGCTTAGTGAAGGTGTTTCGTTTCGCTCGCTCGGTCTTGTCGTCATCGACGAGCAGCATCGCTTCGGAGTCGACCAACGTGGTGTGCTCAGGGCTCGGGAACGCCAAGGTGAGGGACTAGATCCTGATGCACTGGTGATGACCGCAACGCCGATCCCAAGAACCGCAGCGATGACTGTCTATGGAGATCTAGACGTAAGCGTGGTCGACGAACTTCCTCCAGGAAGAACTCCTATAAAGACACGCTGGCTCTCTGGAGAGGCTGAGAATGCAGCTTACGAACACCTCTTGGAAGCTGTGAGAGATGGTGGTCAGGGCTATGTGGTATGTCCATTAGTCGAAGGCTCAGAAAAGGTAGTGGCAAAGTCCGCGGTGGAGGAGTTTGAGCGGTTGAAGACAGGACCGTTATCGTCTTTACGGCTTGGTCTAATGCATGGACAGATGTCTTCGGACGAAAAAGACAAGGTTATGGGAGCTTTCCGTCACCATGAGCTAGACGTTTTAGTTGCAACGACTGTAATTGAGGTTGGCGTTGACGTTCCAAATGCAACCATCATGATTATCGAAGATGCAGATCGTTTTGGTATAGCACAGCTACATCAGCTGCGAGGCCGTGTAGGTCGAGGAAAGAAGGCTTCATACTGCTACTTACTCGCTAAGGCCGATCGTGAGCAAGCTGAAGAGCGCTTGAAGGCTCTTGAACGTTCATCGGATGGCTTCTATCTTGCGGAGAAGGATCTGGAGTTACGTGGTGAAGGTACGATATTTGGTACCAAGCAACGAGGTAACAATGACCTAAAGCTTGCCTCTTTGGTGCGTGACCGTGAGGTCGTCCCAGAGTCAAGGCGAGTGGCCGAGAGGATCATCGCTGAAGACCCGACTCTTTCATTTAGTCCGGAGTTGAAAGAGGAGATTCGGGAACTCTTTAAAGACGAAGATATTAGATACCTTTTTCTTGGATGATGTGGACGTTGTCAGCCTTGTCGTACTCAAGCCTCTTAGGTGGTAAAGTGATCCATTGTGAGGGTCCTTTCAGGAAGTGATAAAGGGAGACGTCTTGTAGCGCCTCAAGGGTCATCTACTCGACCCACTACCGCTAGAGTCCGAAGCTCTCTCTTTGATATCTTGGTATCAAGATATGAACTTGCCGATACCAATATCCTTGATCTCTATGCTGGTAGCGGTGCGTTAGGCATCGAGGCGCTCTCTCGTGGAGCTTCTAAAGCAACCTTTGTAGATTGGTCACCGAAGGCATCTAGAGTTCTTCGACAAAATATCTTGAACCTTGGGGTGAGGGATCGCTCTAAGTTGGTACGTGCGAACGCTTTGGAGTACCTACAGCGACTCTCGGACGAGGACAAAGACGTTATCGACTTTGTGTTTTGTGATCCGCCGTACGAATTTTCGCAGTGGAACGTACTCCTAGAGCTTATGCCTACAGGGGCTATCTTGGTGCTCGAATCTAACCGAGAGATCGAACCTCCGGTAGGTAGAACTACCGTTAAATGTAAGCGCTACGGTGGCAGTGTAGTTACAGTTCTGAGCCCAGTTGAGATAAGAGGTAGTGAGAATTGAAAAAGGCTCTGTTCCCTGGATCCTTCGACCCGTTCCATAATGGACACCTTGAGGTCGTAGAGAGGGCTTCACAACTTTTTGACCAGGTTGTTGTAGCGGCAATGAGGAATCCGCAAAAAGCTAGCCCAATGTTTGATCTAGAGGAACGTAAACGCCTTATTGAAGAGTCTACTTCGTTCTTGACGAACGTTGAGATAGTGTCTTTGTCGACTTTAGTGGTGGATCTGGCGCGGTCGTTAGAGGTAACGGTTATCGTGCGTGGCCTTAGAGCCGTTTCGGACTTTGAGTCAGAGCTGCAGATGGCTCAGATGAACCGACAACTCTCGGGTATAGATACCGTCTTTATCCCAACGTCCTCGGAGTACAGTTTTTTGGCATCTAGACTTTTGCGTGAAGTCGCTCAATACGGTGGAGACATCTCCTCTATGGTGCCTGGCCCAGTAGCCAAGGAGTTCTCGAATAGATACGGTAAGATGTAATGTCAAAAGAGTGGACCCCAAATGAGCAGTTAGTGCCTGATCCAAGGGACGACGTCTTAAATCTCATAAGAGCAGCTATCGAGATGGTGGAGTCAGCCAAGTCCGTGCCGTTATCCTCCTCGGTTATGGTCTCCAAAGAGGAGTTATTGGAGCTTCTGTACAGATCTTTGGATCGAATTCCCTATGAGATTATGGAGGCGAAGAGGCTGCTTAGGGATAGAGAGTCCTATCTTGAGAGTGTTCGCTTAGAGGCAGAGGAGCTTTTAGAGGCCGCTAGAGCACAGGCAGAAGGGTTTGTATCTAAGACAGAAGTCGTCCGACAAGCTAGCTCTAGGGCACGTCATATCGTTCAGCAAGCGAAAGAGGAGGCTTCTAAGATGCGATTTGAGGCCGAAGACTACGCCGATCAACGTCTTGCTGCACTAGAGATTGCTCTAGTGAATACACTAAAAGCAGTGAAGGCAGGTAGAGAGCGATTAGCGATATCGGTGACTGTGCGTGAGCCGTCAAAACCTATAGCAGCTTCACATGAGTCTCTTGAAGATGAGTTTTTCGATCAAGATGAGGGTTAGTCTATGAAACCTTTTGCAATTGGTGTAACCAAGCTCATAAAGGACCCGGCAAGCGTAATTCACTTCGAGTTGCAGGGTACATTAAAAGATGCTTATGTAACGTTCTCTAAGGTCGCCGACGATGAACTCGTGGTCGTGAGCGGTGTGGTGGAGTCAGTGCACCAGGGTCTCTTGGTGAGCGGAGAGATTAAAACACGCTGGCAGGGTTCTTGTGTTAGGTGCCTTGAGGACGCTTCAGGCGTAGTCAAGGTTCATTTCCGTGAACTGTTTGAACCTGAAGGGGTCGGTGAAGAAGACACATATCACTTTGACGGTGATGTCTTGGACCTGACTGAGCTAGCAAAGGACTTCGTTGTTTTGGAACTTCCGATCGTCCCCTTGTGTGCAAGTGACTGTAAGGGACTGTGTGTAACGTGCGGGCAGAATCTCAACGAAGGTACCTGCGACTGCACAAAGGACGATATTGACCCTCGATGGAGCAAACTTAGCTCTCTTTCGGATGGCTAATGCAGCAACTCCGGCTAGATTTATTTCCTTGTGGTTTAATGTACGTCACGTAACTCTGGAGAAACTATAAATGGCAGTTCCTAAGAAGAAGACCTCCAAGGCGAAGTCGGCAAGTCGTAAAGCAAGCGCGTGGCGTTTGGATGTGGCATCGTCAAGTACATGCCCTTACTGTG
>JAKBGL010000077.1 GCA_021833085.1 Actinomycetes bacterium
CAACCTCTCCTTGAATTTTCTTATAACCAAAGTGACGGGCGATCTCCTCTATGACATCGATCTCGGTCTCACAGTCTGGCCTAAAAGTCGGAACCCGAACCATTAGAAGGTCGCCGTTCGCTTGCACCTCAAAGCCGATAGGGGCAAGAAGCAACGATATCGCGCGACCGTCTAACTCACTTACTCCAAGGATCTCCCGCACTCTCGAAACTCTTACTTCAACGGTCCTTCGGTGTGGGTCGGTGTCTCCAAAGTCAAAAATAGAGATTGGTTCCGTACTCAATAGATCACAGATTCGATGCAATACCGAGATCGTCGCAGCTGGGTCCACGCCTCTCTCGAACCTCATAGAAGCCTCAGAACGGAGATTGAGGCGTTTGGAGGTTCTTGCAATAGCCTTACGATTAAAGGCTATGAGCTCTAAGAGAACCCTAGTGGTAGAAGCGGAGATCTCACTGCTCTCACCACCCATAACACCTGCTAACCCAATGGGAGTATCACTTAGATCCGTGATCACAATATCACCTGAATGGCCGCCCTGGGAAGGCAGCAGCTGCCGAAGAGAGCCGTCAAGCGTGCGCAACTCCTCGGCTTCGGTAGCCACCCTAACTCGAATGCCTCCACCACGAACCTTGTCGTAGTCGTAAGGATGAGACGGAAATCCATACTCCAACATCGCATAGTTAGAGGCATCTACCACATCCGAAATTGGTCTCATTCCTGCTAAGCGAAGCCTTCGATGAATCTTTGGAGACTCTTTGAGTCTAAGAGGGGCCTCAAGTAACGCCAACGTCGCTCTAGTGGCAAGATCTGGATCAACGATCTCTGAGTGTTCGAGCTCTAACAAGTCCCTCTCCTCTGAGGGCCGAAGATCTTTCGACCATGAAGGAGGTACAAAGCTCACGCCTAATCTAGGGGCAAGATCGCGCGCTACTCCAATAATAGAGTTAGCATCGGGACGATTAGCCTCGATAGCTAGGTCGTAGACGACGTCGTCAAAGATACCGATCGCTTCACCGAAAAGAGCACCGGTGCTTAGGTCTTCGGGAAGTACCATCAAGCCTGCGCTATCTTCTGCTAACCCAACCTCTTTCGCTGAACATAACATCCCGTTGGAGGTAATGCCTTTCATCTTGCGTCGAGATATTGCGAACCCACCCGGAAGAACCGCTCCCACTTTTGCAAAGGGAACCTTATCCCCTACCTCAAAGTTATAGGCGCCACACACCACGGTCACTGGCTCGGACTCATCAGAGGTGACCAAGACCTTTCTAATGTGATCTGCCCCTTCGATATCTTCAATCTCTAAAACCTCTGCGACCACGACGTTATCGAGGCCAGTGGAGACACGCTCAACGCCTTCTACCACCATCCCAAGTTCGTTTAACCCTTCTGTTACTTCATCTATAAAGGCATCAGAAAACGTAGCTGTGAACGGCTGATAAGGAGTTAGTGACGAAAGATCTAGGTACTCGACCAGCCACGACAAAGGAACCCTCATTGCACACCTTTGAACTGGGAAAGGAATCTAACGTCATTATCTAAAAATACTCTCATATCAGAGATAGCGTATTTCATCTGGACCAGCCTATCGATACCAAAACCAAATGCGAAACCGGTGTAGGTCTCTGGATCGATGCCTACAGCACTAAAAACATTAGGGTGCACCATTCCGCAGCCACCAAGCTCGATCCAACCCGTGGAAGAACACGTTCGGCATCCTTCACCAAGACATACCGTACACGTAATCTCAAACTCCGCAGAGGGTTCTGTAAAGGGGAAGTAGGCGGGCCGAAGTCGAGCTTCAATGTTCGAACCAAAGTACGCCTTCGTAAAGGTAGACACCGTACCGCTTAGATGACTCATGGTAATACCTTTATCTACTACCAAGCCCTCGATCTGATGGAAGTTGGGTGTGTGCCTTGCATCAGGGGTATCTCTACGAAAGACCTTGCCTGGTATGACCGCATAGATAGGTAACTCACCGCTTTGCATAAGCCGAACCTGCATAGGAGATGTATGTGTACGCAACAAAAGGCTCCCATAGTCTCCATCAGGGTGGTCGATAAAGAAACTATCTTGACCGTCTCTTGCTGGGTGAAACTTTGGAATATTTAGCGCTTCAAAGTTGTGCCACTCCGTTTCTACCTCTGGTCCTTCGGCCACTTGATAGCCCATTCCCACGAAGATATCTTCGAGTTCTTGCTTGGCCTGAGTCACAAGATGAAGAGACCCGAGCTTTGGAGTATCGATGAAGACCAAGTACTGGGTGAGATCCACCGCCTCCTGCTCTTCTCTCTTAGAAGTCTCCTCTGCCTCTAGTTCGATCTTCGACTGACTAACGCCATCTTCGATCCGTTGACGCAAAGAGCCGATACGTTGGCCAAACGTTCTCTTGTCGTCACTCTCCAAGCCAGCAATCTGTCTGGAGACAGAAGATATCTCTCCTCCTTTACCCAAGAAACGCCTCTCAAGTTCAACTAGCTCCTCTAAGGTAGAGACAGCGTCGATCTCAACGCAAAAGCTCTCTTCGATCTCGTCACAACGACGAAGCAAGGATCCAAGATCCTCATTGTTTAACAAGTTCTCACCCCTACGCAGCGTTCTTCGCTCTGATCAACTACAGATGTGTTTTGCGTAAACTCTCAAAAAGTACTAAAGAGCCAGCAATGGACACGTTTATGGATTCTACTATCTGAGATATCGGTATCGAGACCGTTGCGTCGAAGAAGCACGTCAGATCGGAGCTGATACCGGTACCCTCGGCACCTAATACAACCACAAAGGGGTGACCATAGTCAAGCTCGCTGTAGCTGCGATCTCCGTGTCTCTCTAAACCATAGATCAAGTAGCCGCCTTGTTGCAGCTTCTTTAAAGGGTCGGAGAGATCTTTCGACCTCACAATGTCAACCTCGCCAACCAGTCCAGCAGATGAGCGCACCGCTTTTGGAGAGAAAGGATCAGCACAAGCCTCATCTAACATCAAACCGAAGCTACCCACCGCCACTGCACTTCTCACTAGAGCGCCGACGTTGCCCGGATCTTGGATCCCATTTAGTGCTAGCCAATTCTGCGTTATCAGCTCAGTGTTTACCTTTTTCGGGTCAAAACTAACCTCTGCCATGACTCCCTGTGACGTCGTCGTGTCACTAATGCGTTGGAATAGATCGTTAGGTAAGATATAGACGTCAAAAGAGGCACCATGTGCCTCTTTTTGTAGGAGCGGAAGTAGGCTCCCTTGGAGCTCTTCTGTAATGTATATCGCATCTACTGGTCGTCCACGCCTCAGTAGATCCTGAACAAACTTCGGTCCTTCGACCATGTAGCGGCTAAGCGCCCACCTTTCCTTAGAAGATGCCAAGAGTCTCACGACTCTTTGAACCTTAGAGTTCTCTCTTGAGGAAAGGTAGCTCAGCCGACTTGGGATCACGCGTTAGATTTGTCCTCACTTGAAAGTGCGTCCTTGGCTACACCTACCAAAGCGGCAAACGCCTCAGAGTCACCATAGGCCATATCTGCAAGCACCTTACGATCTACTTCAACTCCAGCGAGCTTTAAGCCATACATAAAGCGAGAGTAGCTAAGACTGTGCTCTCTAACTCCTGCATTGATCCTTTGAATCCAGAGCTTTCTGAACTCACCCTTACGGGCCCTTCTATCTCTGTGAGCGTAGGTCAAAGAGTGCATTACCTGCTCATTAGCTGCTCTAAAGCTCCTGCTCTTATTGCCGTAGTAACCTTTGGCCCTCTCTAGTACCTTCTTGCGATGCTTGCGAGCACCGACAGCGCGTTTTACTCGTGCCATCTCAATTCACCTCTCTATTCGTTCCGCTTGACTAAGTATTCCGCTATAGATCGACTAGATACCTAGTTGTTTCTTGATCGTTTTGGCCATGCCTGGAGATACATCGTCCATACGAGACAGTCGCCTGGTTCTAGTAGAAGCCTTCTTCTCAAGTAGATGAGACTTATTAGGCTTCCGCCTCCTTATTCGACCCGTACCCGTCACCTTGAAACGGGCTTTAGCGCCCTTGTCGGTCTTCATCTTTGGCAATTTATCTCTCCTTGTTACTTCGATTCCTCTAAAGAGGAGTCACTAGTGATATCGCTAGACACCTCACCGAGTTCGTCCTTAGCCGCCAACGAATTTGACTCCGGAACGGACCTCGTCTCATGTCCGTTTCCTTTGACTACCCCGCCAACTTTTCTATCTGGCGCTAAAACCATCAACATATTTCTACCATCGAGCTTTGGAGCAACCTCAACCTTGCCAACCTCAGTCACTGACTCTGCGATTCGATCTAAAATATCTTTCCCTAACTCGGGGTGGTAAAGCTCACGCCCTCTAAACATGATGGTGATTTTTACCTTATGACCGTCCAAAAGGAACTTAGATACTTGACGAGTCTTAGTATCAAAGTCTCCGGTGCCGATCTTTGGACGATACTTCATCTCTTTTATCTGGGCGGCTGACGACTTGCGTCTAGACTCCTTCGCCTTTTGAGCAGCGTCAAACTTGAACTTACCGTAGTCCATTATCCTCGCCACCGGCGGATTCGCCATCGGCGCAACTTCAACCAGATCCATATCCATGCGTCTTGCAAGTTCAAGCGCCTCTTGAATCGGCCTTATCCCAAGTTGCTTACCATCTGGATCTACTAAGCGGACCTCTCGAACTCTAATTCTTTCGTTAATCCGCGGCTCACTTGATACTGGTGTGGCTATCTAGCATCACTCCCTTCACCTTTGTCGTATACAACCCGAAAAATGCAAAGCGGAGCTAGCTATCGCCAGATCTCGACCTTACGCACCAAATTTTATAAAAAGTGGCAAGGTGGGAGCAGTACTCCGCTTAACTTTATCGATCAACCGCCTAATCTAGCAGTTCGTGAGTACACTTTGGACACCAGATGGCGAACATGAGCCAAAAAATAGCAAAATCAACGACGAAATCTCCGAGTCACCTTCAAAAGAGGAGGAGTTAGCCGCACAACAGCGCCTTGACAACATAAGGGAACAGTTGGCCAACTCCGACGCAAAGGAGCTAATCGCCAATCACTGCTACGGTCTTTTCGAGCTAGCAGCGATCTATCTTTCCCAGACTCCCCCCAAGTTGACTGAGGCGTCACTTTCAATCGATGCGCTCCAAGGAGTCGTCTCTGCCCTCCAGGGTCGCCTTGGTAGCAATGAACAGATGATCACCGACGGGCTTCATCAACTTCAATTAGCCTTCGTCCAAGTCTCTGTTCTAAAAGACGGTACGGAGCAAGGGCCGGTTGAGTCAAAAGATGGAGAGCCAGAAGGCGAAGCTTGAACATGGACGACGCCGATCCAAACGTAAAGGTCTGTCTAGTCTGTACCGGAAATATCTGCAGGTCTCCAATGGCCGAGGCAGTCGTAGGACATGCGGCAAAAAAGCATGGACTTCACTGGGAAGTGAGCTCCAGAGGGACAGGAGCATGGCACCAGGGAAGTAATGCGGATCCAAGAGCCTTGGCCGTACTCAGACAAAATGGTCTAGGTCTAACTGGCCATAAGGCTCAACGCTTTAGCGACACCGACTTCAACTACTTCGACGTGATATTAGCAATGGACCAAGAGAACTACCTCGAAATCACCTCCCGCGTAAAAGCAAAAGAGCATCTCAGTAAGGTACACCTATATCTTGAGTTTGCAGGTTCGAAGGAACCATCAAAGGAGGTACCTGACCCTTACTTCGGAGATAAAACGGACTTCGAAGAGGTCTTCAACCTCCTCTGTAGCTCTGCAGACGCCGTCGTTGCGCACATCATGGAAAGTTTGGAGCCTAGAGATCGAGGCTAAGTTAAAGTTCTTGCAACAAAGGCTAACGCTGTGTTAGCATCATTTAGACAAAACTTACTACGTACACTTTTACCAAGTTCGAAGGTACAGCACCAATATAACAGCGGTATAACAAGACAAACTGGGAACTTACGTGTCAACAACTTCCCAGACCCAAGTACTGCGAGGAATACGCTGGAAACGTGCTTACCAGCTGCCAGCGTACACTTTAAAGGTCAGTCCTTGCACAAATCTGAAGCTGTATCGACATCGAATAACAAGTAAGCTTCATCAAGCTTGGTACTACGTAGTCATAGAGAGACAGTATGAAAACGCCCCCACACAAAAATGGTCCG
>JAKBGL010000078.1 GCA_021833085.1 Actinomycetes bacterium
TGAGGTCAGCTACCAATGCAACCTGAACCACTGGAACACTCCACGAGGTCGGGACCGACAAACCCCGTGCGTTACGATAGCGTTACGATATGAGTGTTATCGCCTGTGCATGGTGTGGTCTTCCCTTCGAATCCTCTGGCCGTCGCAAGTTTCACTCGAATAGCTGTCGTCAGACGGCCTATCGGGTTCGCAAGAGTTCGGGTGCTCCCAACTCTGAGCCCAGTGCCCGACGCATTGAGATCGTGTATGAGTGTCCGCGCTGTGAGAGCCGCTACCTCGGTATTCGCAGATGTCCGGATTGCAATCTGTTCTGCGCTCGGATTGGACCTGGAGGCTTATGTCCACACTGTGACGAACCGGTCGCACTTGGAGATCTCGGGTGACTGACGAACGTGGTGTGTTCGACACATACACGCTATTTGGGTCCTCCGATGCTTGGAGGCATGTCAGGCCTTGTTGGCTTCCGACAGGGACCGAATAGTTCTGGATGTAGTACACGACTGGTGACACTCAGCTGAGCTCCAGATTGGGCCGAACGCAAAGCATTCTCGCTTGAACCTACGTAGTAGGTAGAGGAGGTGAACCGTAGGACTCTCCTCGAGGCTAGGAGTCTTCACCAAAACCAAGACGATTCATAACTCCCTCCTTTACGTGTGAACTCAGGAACCAAGTAGGTTATACTGCACGGGTGAGAGTGGGGCCAAATACCTCAACTGCACTGGGGCCAAATAGGTCGATTGTTTTCATACAAATCTAAAACCGCTGCGAAACACCTAAAATCTCGAAGGAATAGTAAAAGGTTGTATACGATATCGATAAAGAAGTAACGCAGTCGGATCTGTCAAAGCATGCGCCTAAATATTGACACAGTCACAAAACTAAACCAAGAATTTCGTACACTATCCAAGGTTAGCACTACTCCTGCACTCGGTTCATAGCTTCGTACATCGGGAACTCCGAACGCCGATGCATGTCAAGACGGACAGCCTCGGCGTCCGCTTTTGGACGATTTTGACTCAGCTTATACTTAGCCTCGATGCCAGTGATAACAAACTCTATACCCACAATGGCTCTCAGCTGTGATTCAATAAATTCCTCCGGAGCATCGGAAACACTCCACGGTTGTTCAGAGACAGCTTCGAAATGATCCGTCAACTTGGTCACCACATCTCTTATCCAAAGAGTCTCTTCGTGCACCACAATGGTACCCTTTAGGTGAACGGTCACGTAGTTCCACGTCGGAACCACCTTGTGGTGCTCCTTCTTCGATGGATATACACTTGGAGATACATAGGCACTAGGACCTCGTATAATTACCAATCCTTGAGACCCATCAGAAGACTTCCAGTGAGGATTTGCTCGAGCGACATGACCCAAAAGGGTGCCTTTATCAAAACCATTTGGATCAAATATGAACGGAAGCGACGTTATTTGGAACTCACCGCCGTCATGAGTAATAAGGTCACTTGCCCCCGATGCCAATATCGTTGAGACGATCTCCTCTTGAGAGGGTGCGGAAAAGTGGTTTGGGATATACATAGAACTACTTTAGGCGAGTGAAAAAACGATTACACGCGTTCTTTGCTTTCAAAAAGTCCACCTTCACGTGGAGTTGGAATATAAATCTATTCAATTCCGCCGAACGTAAGACTATCGACCAAATATTTGTCAGAGGAAATCCTATCGTGGTTCAAACTGAACACTTCAGAATATGCCTTCTGGAAACTCACTTCTAGCAATCAGGTACACAACGAGGGCGAAGGAGGAGCGTAGGTGGTGATAAGTTTTGGCGACACCAAGACGACCTCGCGCAGCCGCCACTGACGGCGATCTTTGGATAACCACTTCCTTAGCACCCACAACGTCTGAATCTGAAGATTGACTAGGAGTCTCCCAGCTGGAGAGGTGAACCGTTCTTGTCGTTGCTTCAAGAACCCTAAAGTAGTGCCTCAAAAGCCTAAGAACAAATGACCTCGGGCTACTAAAGACGGAAGACGAATGTGGCAAGAGCATATGGGATGCTTCTGAGTGCTATTTTATCCCTCAGCGTCATCATTCATAAGAAAGCCGGAGAGCGAGAGATCCACTAACCCAATCCGACTCCTCTCACAGTGTTCCGCCATTAACTGATGTGCTCTCTCAGCTTTACCGTCCACGATAGCCTCGACAATCGAGGCGTGCTCTTCCCAAGACGCCGGAGCTCTCATTATCGCAATGGCACCAAAGTACCAACGAACACGTTCTTCAATCAAGGCTGCCATCTCCGCTAAGACACCATTACCCGGCAAGCGCACTATGACAGAGTGCAGGTCTGCATTCCTATCTATAATCTTGCCAGCCACTCCACTTGAAACCTCAGCTAGGCCCTCATGAAAGATTTGTGTCAACCGCTGGAGATTCTCAGGGCTAACCTTTCCGTTCGCTGCCATCAAAGCTGCTTGTCTAGCAGCTTCGGCTTCGAGTACAGTTCTAACACTAAATACTTCGTCAACCTCTTTTGTCGTTGGTGTATGCACGAAGGCTCCAAATCCCCGTCGTAAGTCAACCCAACCACCTTGAGCTAAGAGCTGAAGTGCCTCGCGAACCGGTAGGCGGCTAACGCCTAAAGATATAGCAAGTTCTGTCTCTACTAAGTGCATACCAAAGCCGAGTTCACCGCTTAGAATATGCGATTTTATTGACTCAGCAATCTCAACTCTTAGAGGATCTGGCCTAGTTACTCGTCCAAGTCCTTGAGGTAATCGAGAGTCGGAGGACGAACGCAATGCACTCTCTACCGAGCTTGGCAGCTCCACTGAGATCATATCTTCCCTCCAACCAACTTTCCGTGTGTTAACTAGGCACTTTTACCGCACTCCGGCTCCAAAATAATACAGCATATCCTTGAAAGCGTGCCGACTTATACTATATCCAGGTACATATAAGCCTTATTTTCAAGTCAAGTAACATATTCACCGTAACACAATCACCTATACTTGCCAAATTCGGTATCAACATGTCATCAAAGACCGTACCGTACCTTATTGCTATCTCCAAGACAGTTACCAGTTCCACACTCTAACTTTTGGGGGGACTGCCACTAAAACTTCAGCGTTACACCACAAAAGCTAGATATCGATAGATCTTTCAGAAATAACAGATAGAGAAGAAACCTTGAAAAATAAGGAGTGAAAACTTCAAAGAGCTGCTGGCGGGCTTTACCTAACGACTCATTTCGCAGCCAGCCAGCTTCGACTAATGACCAAAATACTTCACGCGCAAGATTTACGATACGGTTTAACCTCATTATCACTATCACGATTCGAGTTCACCCGTTACGAAACTTAGATTCCTTTGACACAGAGCATTAGGAGATCCCTGAACTTTCTCTTAAAGGAACTCGATAGTAATGAGGCGTGCCACCAAGATTTAACGAGCCAACGAGTAGACTAGTTTCAAATTACAAGTATTAAGTATTAAGTATTAGTAGGAGAACCCGTTGAAACAAAGAGCGCTTGGGAATCAAGGATTAACGGTGGCTGAAATAGGCCTCGGTTGTATGGGCATGAGTGAATTTTACGGGAACTCTGACGAAGCCAGCAACATTGAGGTCATCCATCGCGCTATCGATCTTGGTGCTATCCATCTAGATACAGCGGATATGTACGGCCCATTCCGCAATGAAGAGCTCGTAGGCAAAGCTATCACCGGCCGTCGTAGCGAGGTGATTATTGCTACAAAATTTGGAAATGTACGAGGTCAGTCAGGTGAGTTTCTTGGTGTTCGCGGTGACCCCGAGTACGTCCGCAAATCCTGCGAAGCATCACTTGCACGCCTAAATATTGAGACGATAGACCTCTACTATCAACATCGAGTAGATACGAAAGTGCCAATCGAAGAGACCGTGGGAGCCATGGCACAACTCGTCCAAGAGGGTAAAGTTCGGTACCTCGGACTTTCAGAGGCCTCCGCAGCAACCATAAGGAAAGCGCACAAAGTTCACCCAATTACAGCTTTGCAAAGTGAGTACTCTCTCTGGACACGAGATCCAGAGGACGCGATCCTCGATACCATTACCGAGTTGTGTATCGGCTTTGTCGCTTACTCGCCCTTAGGGAGAGGATTCCTCACCGGTAGGTTCAAAGATGTTTCAGACCTAAGTGAAAACGATGGACGGAAACGACATCCTAGATTCCAAGAAGATAACTTCAATAGGAATTTAGGACTCGTAGAGCACGTCAAAACTCTTGCAAAGTCGAAAGGTGTAACGCCCGCCCAGATTGCCCTCTCTTGGGTATTAGCTCAGAACCCCAATATAGTTACTATTCCAGGTACAAGATCGATCGCCCGACTCGAAGAGAACATTGCCGCTGGCGAAGTAACGCTGACGCAACAAGATCTCATAGAGATCGACTCCTTGTTTCCAAGAGGTGTTACCGCTGGTGATCGCTACCCTGACATGTCAACTGTAAACCGTTAGGCAAAGTAGGAGGCGTTTACCTAGGTATTAAGGTTGAAAATAACCTACTGCGTATGGTCAGCCGAAAAGTTCAGGTTTACTAGATTGACGTAAAGCTACGCTTGCCAACTTCGAATTAAACGCAAGTTAAGAACGCTCTAGGCATCGATTCTGCCTAAAGCGTTCTCTCGACCTACACCTCCTTGAACGCTTGTCCACATATAAAGACATAGCACGGAGATTTGAAAGCGCATCAGAGCTATCTTGGCTTCGACACCCCAACTTCAACACTTCGTGACATCTCTCAAGGAGTCTCCGATGTCCTTAATGCCACCTATGTTGTCGACATTTTTCCATTCTAGCCTTTCCACGAGCAAAGAGTAGCGACTGACATGATAAAGCTAACGATATAAAAATGCAAGCGCTCAAAACTTAGATCGATTCGCATTGGTTTTCTTAGATACTCGATGTAATTGGCAACGGACTGACTCCTTAGGTTTACTTGTGCTTAGCAGTTGGCTCCAGACCTTAAAAGACAGTCATTTCAATCGATCCATGGGTTCTTTAGTTGTTAAACCAGTCCAAATCTTACATACATAAAAGTGTGGCTCATTAAAGAAATGAACTCCCTAAAAAGAACCACGGGGAAAAGATCTAAGTCTTGCGAACTCTATTTCTATTTATTGTCTCCATGAGAGTACCGCTGACACTATCCGCCAAGGTGCGAACTAACGTTTCGTCACATTTATCTTTAAGTCGCGAACTGTATCGAAACAAGCACTACCGAACTCCTTCCAATGGCCACGAAAACTCCGTAGATCTCTTATCCACGACTATCATTGTGGTCCATGCGAGGTCACGAGAACTCTCCGTTACTTCCAGGTCCACTTCCCTCTCGAAACGTTTGGTTTATAGCTACATGAGTGGCACCACCCCCTGTCCACTTGCTGCGTCACCGCGTAGGATCATTAGCTTGTCGCTCAGCAATACCTTGGGCCTTCCTTGTTTGTCATGGAAGAAGTTCGAGCTACCGGACTCGCGTGTGGTCTCAGACTAACTGATATAGTGGCCAACATGCTAAATAATGAGGAGTTAACCGAAGTCGTACGCCGCGAGCAGCAAATGCTGGATCCAGCCATTCGCGCATCGGGTGCACGCGTGCTAGAGTTGTTGCACCCTGACTTCGTCGAATACGGGGCATCCGGACAAATCTGGGATCGCACCTCGATCATTGCGGCGTTGAGTGCCGAGCCGGGAGTATCTAGAGAAGGCACCAACTTCTCACCCGTAGCGCTAGCAGACAATGTAGTACTCCTCACCTACCGAATCATGGGTAAATCTGGTTCTCTCCGTAGCTCAGTATGGATTAAAGACTTAGGATCCGACTGGCGCATTCGATTCCATCAAGGCACGAGCTCAACGACAAACGAATAAAGCCTGATCTATTCCCCTCCTCGTTGAGAGTCCGTACCCAAAGAGTACTTTGAACCCACCCCGGATAAAGCAGAGACTCAGACATCTGTAAACCAAGTGATTCCCAGACTCCGTGCGAACATATTAGTGCATCTAATGCTCCACCAGAAGGCACATGCCATTCGATCAGTTTGCAAGAGTTCACGAATTTAACACGGGTGCGTACTTTATACTCCCTATGATCTTGAACCTCTTATTAATTGGA
>JAKBGL010000079.1 GCA_021833085.1 Actinomycetes bacterium
CTCGATTTCGACGCTACTTCCAAGGGGCAAGGCAGCTACACCGACGGCTGAACGTGCATGCTTACCGAGATCACCAAATACCTCAACTAGAAAGTCAGAGGCACCGTTGATGACTTGGGGCTGGCCGGTGAAGCTAGGTGCACTAGCTACAAATCCAGTTATCTTTATCCAACGACGAACCTTTGCAAGTGATCCGAGATCTGCTTGTAGTCGTGCCATGAGATTCAGAGCACACAGCCTCGCCGCCGCCGCCGCTTCTTCTAAAGATACGTTAATGCCAACGACGCCGGGAGCGAGAAGTTCTCCATTTTGGTCCGTTGGAAGGGCGCCTGATAGATAGGCCATGGCATCATGAATAACCATTGGCATATAGGAACCTTTCGGAGTAGCGGGCTGAGGGAGCTCGATGTTCAGAGACTCTAGTACTTTGTAGGGATCGTAGGTCATGGCATTCAAACTACTAGGTGTCACTTGACTTTGTGTAGCATCTTTCGATGGTGATCGGTCGAAGCCGCTATGTGAGTCAGTTCTAAAGATCACAAGGACGACTGGACGTTTGATTAGTGCGTTAGCAAGCGACCGAGGATTGGAATATCCCACAGTGACTCTGCTTTAGCAACGGCAAATGCAACGTTAGGAAGGTCCTCGAGATTGTCGTAGACGAGGTATCGAGCCGTCCATGTCGGGTTGAACTTTGAATTGAATCTCCAAAGTGACTCGATCTGCATCGAGTCTGAAAGCTTGCCGAGAGCCCAGCGCTCGACTTTCTGAGAGATACCGTCACCGCGTTCACCTGCGAGAGTGGCTCGAAGAGCTGCGAAGTTGAGACTTAGATACTGAACTGGCGTTTCAACCAGTTGTGAAAGCGTCTCAACGATGAGAAGATCCATCATCCCATTTGGATGATCTCCGATCTCTCGTCTCATGAGATCTAACGAATAGCCAGACTGAAAATTTGTGGGAACCCATTGACAAAAGCCAACGATCTCGTTATCTTGTGAGCGGCAGATGCTCAATAGCAGGTCTTTATCGCGTTCATCAAAAATTCGACCTAGAGTCATTGAAAAACCTCTCTCGACTCGTCCTTTTCTTGACTCACTCAGGACTTTGGCAATCGCGTTTCGATCTTGTTCTCCAATATCAGTAGCTTTTAGTACATCGACGGTGTACCCATACTTTTTCATTCTGTTTACTGCCTGGCGAAGGGACTTATTAGCCTTGCCTTCTAAGGACATCTTCCCAACTTGGACTATAGCCTCGTCGCCGATATAATAAGGGTGCAAGCCGAGCTTTTGATAGGTTTCGATCCACTCTTCAGAGGCACCTAACACGGCTATGGAGAGTCCCCTCCCTTTCATCTCCTTGATGAACTCTTCGAGTACTATCTCTCTGACTCCTTTTGGTCCTACTGGATCTGGCGAGATGACGCAAGTTGAGCTGAAGATAGCGTATGCGATTAAGGTCGACTTAGATACGAAGTGTGTCTTGTCATCTCGGAGTGCGAAGTAGTCGAGAGTTCCTATTCCATAGAGCTTAACAATCTGGAAAGGATCGTTTCTCGCACTCGGATCAAAGATTTCGTGAGCAATAGTAGACACTATGGGATTGAAGACTGTAAAGGCGATGACACCTAAGGTTGTTACCCCCGCGATAGCGAGTGCTGGAGTAACGATCCTACTTAGATCCGGATCTAGGTGGATTGACGAGATTCCGACCATACGTTCAAGCGTTGCGAATACCGCCGTTCGAAGGGGTAGCAGATGTCTCTTCGCCAGCAGGTAGAACCCTTCTATCGCTAGAGTTCCCGCAAGAGATACTATAGCTAGCAAAGTACTTGCGCGGATAATCCGCCCTGGCTCTTGATTGGGTGCGGCTTGAAATGCGCGTCTGTTGGCTAGCAGATATACATCAGCTAATACCAGCAATAAAGACTCCTCGATGTCCCCACCTTTGATCAAGTTTGATACGACACCGGCTAGGACGCTAACGAGCGTGAGTACCCAAGCTCGTCGCGAACCCCTTCTAACACCATTAGCTAATGCGAGGGTTCCTACCCCCAAGATTACGGTTATTGAGTTAGCATATCCCGTTATCATGCTCGGAAAAAGTTCCAATAGAATATGAATTCTTGCGCGAAGAGGGGGCGTGAAGGCTGAAAGCAACTCTAAAAAACCAATGATCATGAGTGATAAGTAAGCGACTCGTCGGGCTCTGAACGACTCCTTTAGCGTTTCACTACCAACCTGGGGATAGTCCTTCCCATTTGGAAAGTTTGCAAGGACCTCTGTTGCTGTGAGCATTTTGTGGGTAGGCTTTAACAGTACTTTCCAGAGCCACTTTATCTCAGACTCAACTGGTGTTCGAAGTAACTTCACGTGCACGTTGGATCCAGCCGTTAACTCGATCCAAGAACATACTGGAACTTCCAGAAAGGTGTCTGGAAGTCCAAAGCGCATGTGAAAACGTCGCAGAGTTGAAGTTACAGCCCCAGGACTTGCAATAAAGAGTTCGTCGCTTACGTTTAGTAGTGATGGCGAAAGACCACTTGACTCGATCGCTCCTAGATATCCGAGATCGACGAGGGTGGACGTGTCTTCATGGGTGGACTTGTTGTTGCGTGATAGTACTGCCGTCGTTGCTCGTTCGAGTGACCTGAACATGCGTTTTGCGAATATTAGATAAAGTCCGGATATGATGAGAGCGTCTATTACGGTATTCGCTCCAACTGTGACCAGCTGGTTGTTGATCTGAACATGATGTGCTTGTAGATGCGAGAGCAACGGGAGCGTCAACACGAACGGAATCTTTAGTGCTAGCGCCAAAATAATCGGAGCTATGACCAAGGGTAAGTATCGTACCCCGCGTTGGTATACGAGGCGTGAGACGACAAACGCAGAAATATCGCTTGGATCCTCGAGTTTCTCGGCTCCGCTTAGAAGCCGGTACTCTGTTCCTATACGCTTTGTAAGCTGCCGAAGTAGGCTAGCATTTTCGAACTGAACTCTTGCGTCTATCGCATCACTTGGAACGAGGTCAGATGTGACGATTACGTCTTTTGAGTAGTCACCTTGGCCGAGTGATAATCGGAGAGCTCTTGAGATCGTTATGGGTGCATAGCTTCTTAGAAGGTTTTGTAATTCTGGACGACTTGCGAACTGAGAATCTAAGGTTCCGGGAAGAAGGAGTAAAGTTGTGCCGTACTTTGTGTTTTGATTGTAAAGGCGCTTAAAGAGTTCAGCATGGTCCTCAATCGTCCGCTCCAGATCTATGTCACTTGTAGAGCTGAGGTCAAAAAGATTCCCGGCGAATACGAGCATGTCAAGTTCTCGCCAGGTGTCAAGTTCTTGAAGAAAAGTACTTAATGCGGCAGACTTAATTGCACTTTGTTGCTCTGACGAAGTGAGCCTAAGATTTGATACCACGAGAACTCTGTCGTTTCTTTGGGCTCTATAAGGATAGATGTCAAGTATCTCAGACTCCTTAGTCAACTTTTCCTCGTCTTATCCAATTGGGTTGGTACTTTAATGTAAACTTCTCGATCTTGAATGCAAATCAAAGCCTACTTCAAGTTTCAAACAGTTACATTGCTTGAGTGCTCATGGACTCAAGATGGCATTATCTTCCCAATGATCGATGATTTTTGGAGAACGAGCGAATGGACGTTTGTGTTTCAGGTCAGTCTCTAAAGTTGATGAATTGAAGAGGAATCCCAAAGTCCGTTGAGCGTAAAGTTTCAATCACGCTTTGAAGGTCATCACGTTTTTTTGAAGATACCCGTAGTTGCTCTCCCTGAATCTGGGCGGTGACTCCTTTGGGTCCGGACTCGCGTATGGTTTTTGATATTGCTTTGGCATGTTCTTGATCGATACCTGCAACGACCTTTATGCTCTGGCGGGCCGACCCTCTGGATCCTTCTTCGATCTTTCCTCTTTCGAGCGACTTGAGCGAAACCTTGCGTTTTACAAGTTTCTCTTCCAGGACGGTAATTAGCGCTCTAAGGCGATCCTCTGTCGACGACACCAACTTGATTTCATCGCTAGAAAGTTCGATGGATGTGCCAGTATCTTTAAAATCAAAGCGTGTGCTTACCTCTCTAGAGGTCTGGTCAACGGCGTTTTTTACTTCTTGCATATCAACTTCTGAGACAACATCGAAGGTGGGCATGGTTTAACAGACTATCATATTGGCGGTGGGGTCGGTGCCCGAGTGGCCAAAGGGAGCAGACTGTAAATCTGCCGGCTAAGCCTACGGGGGTTCGAATCCCTCCCGGCCCACAAAGATTTAGCTACTTTTTATATACTTTTATCTACGTTAATGATCGTAATTTGTATCTTCAGTAAGGTGGATGCGCGTGGGTTTATCGTCTGAGTTTGCGTCCGATTCCAGAGGTAGCAGGTTTGTAGACGTTATTCATATGATTAGAGATACGGACCCGATGTTTTTGGGTACGATTGGGTCGGTCCTGGTTTTCCTTGGAACTTGGCAGCCCAACTCACCGTTTGTATCTAAGGTGCCAGGTTCTTGGTTTATTGGCGTCCCAAACACTCCTTTACAGGGAAACTCTCTCATAGAGCTCTTATCGAGATGGCTCGTATACCTCGGCATGGTAGTTGGTATTTACGTCTGGGCGAAACTTGTTTTTGATATGTACCGTGGAATGTCGCCGAGTTCGGGCTATCTTTGGAAACTCTTTTGGCTCTGGGTCCTACCGCTTATGCTTTCAGGGCCCTTGCTGTCTCGAGATGTCTACTCATATGCTGCCCAAGCCGATATGGTGAGAGTCGGCCTCTCCCCATACGCGCAAGGTCCAGCAGCACTTGGCCATTCACCATTTCTACTTGCTGTGGATCCGGTGTGGATGAAAGCACCAGCGCCCTACGGCCCCGTATTTCTTTACGTTGGAGATCTATTTGTCCACTTGGCAGGTAACTCGGTTCTGGGCACAGTTGTGCTTTTACGACTTGCCGCTCTTGGCGGAGTAGTGCTGACGGGTATCTATGCGTCGAAGATCGCAGAGATGCGAGGGTACTCCAAAGAGGCAGCTTTTGCGCTTTCGGCGCTTAATCCGATCTTCCTATATGATCTGGCATCTGCAGGGCACAACGACGCATGGATGGTAGGGCTAATGGTTTGGGGAATCTACCTTGCACTCAAGGGTAGGTATCTATGGGCTTGTGTGATAATTACTTTGGCCGGATTAGTGAAAGCACCAGCCTTTGCCGCCCTTGTTTTCGTCGGAGTACGTTGGGGATCCTTTTCGACTTTGAGTCAACGTGTCCGTTATGCGCTTTACGCTTTAGCTATTGGTGCCGTGACGACAGTTGTGCTTGGAACAGCGACGGGTCTGGGGTTGGGATGGATAGCGTCTCTTTCTACGCCCGGAGCTTCTGTTTCTCCGGCAGATCCCGTTACTGCAGCTGCAACATTTATTCAAGAGCTTGGCTCCTATATAGGCATACCGATCTCGATCCACCTCTACCTCGCGATCATGAAGTTGCTGGGTCTAGCGTTAGCAGGAATCGTATCGCTATATCTACTTTTGATCTCAAATGAGCGGAACTGGCTTCGGAACTTGGGAGTTAGTCTCTTGGTGGTGGTTTTGCTCGGTCCTGTGATATGGCCGTGGTACTTAAGTTGGGCGATCGCTGTGCTTGCTTTTAGTGTTGGGCGCTACGGTGGAACGGCTATCGTCGGAGTGTCAATCTTGGCATTTCCTCTGTCCATTACAGGTGGACAGTCCTTTATGGCACTCGTTGGGTACTTTCTTTTAGGGATTGTGGTCGTGGCAGGAATTCTTTACCGATTAAACCGCTTGCCATACCAGGTACGCATGGTTATCGACGAGTATTTAGTTAGGGCAAAGTGGTTTTTTGAAAGCGAGATTCGTTCACAAAAAGTGACAACTTGACCTAAGTCTCTATTTGAGAAGGAGTTGCATGAGCGCGATGTCGATCCACTGTCCAAACTTGCGCCCCACTTCACGTTCGACTCCTACTAACTCGAAGTTACACCGTTTGTGAAGTTCGATAGATGAGGACTGCGTAGCTACGACTCTGGCCATGATCGAGTGA
>JAKBGL010000080.1 GCA_021833085.1 Actinomycetes bacterium
GTCAGCGACTTCGAGAGCAGCGCGAACGACATGCTCTACGGCAACGATAGTGATACCCTCTCCTTTGAGTTCGGCAAGAAGAGTCAAGGTCTCATCCACTTGAGTCGGCGACAGTCCACCAAGGGGCTCATCTAAAAGTAGTAGTCTCGGCTTAAGCCCAAGAGCACGAGCTAACTCCATCTTTCTAATCTCGGCTGTCGAAAGTTCTTTCGCTAGTACGGACGCTTTCGATTCAAGCCCACACCTATTAAGGATCGCTCTTGTCAACTCGGTCGCCTTACTCTTGGATCCAAAGCCCCTACTTGAAGCTAAGATCGGAAGATAGACGTTATCGAAGGTGCTGAGATGAAAGACGGCACGAGGAAGCTGAAAGGTGCGCGCCACTCCAAGATCACTGATCTTCCAGCTCCTAAGCCCAGTAATCTCCCGCCCCTCAAGGAATATCCTGCCTTTTTTAGGCACATACTCTCCGGAGATACAACCAAGCAGTGTACTTTTGCCAGCTCCATTTGGACCTATCACAGTAGTAATCGTCTTAGGTGCAACTGCAACCGATAGTTCCTTGAGCGCATCGACTCCTCCAAAACGACATCTAAGATTGACGACCTCCAAAATAGGCTCAAGCACCTTTAGGTCCCTCTTTGATACGTTCTAAGAACTTGGGGAAGATCACCGAACTGCGCTCAATAAACTGCGGATCAGAGGTTGGATCGGCCCCAAGTACTCCCGGAGATGGTCCAGATGGAGGCGGAAAGCTCTCAGCCTGTCGTAAAACACCAAGCACAGTAATAGCTGCTACCGCCATATCTTGGGCAGATCCAGAGTGATTTGCAACAAGTTCGAGGGCTGCAGTTACTACTAAAGCTCCAAATATTGGACCCAGAACGGTACCAGCGCCTCCAACTAACACCATAGCTACCATAGCGATCGATAGCCTTGGGTTGAACAAGGTATTTGGATCCAACGTAACCTGTTGAAATCCATAGACCCCACCAGCTAAGGCAGCTATCACAGCAGAAAGTGCAAATACTACCACTTTGTATCGCCTGGTATTAACTCCAGAAAAAGCTGCCAGGGACTCATTCTCCTTGATGAGGCGCAGCCCACCTCCAAAACGGGAGCGAACAACTAGAGCAACCGCGGTAGTTGCTAATGCCGCAAGAGCGAGGTACATAAGAGCAAACCCTCCCCTTGAGGGGTACTGCATGATTTTGGAGATTCCTACAGTTGTGATTGTAATACCGTCTCCACCCGGTATTACCGAAGAGACCCAGGAGAAGGCTTCGAACGTGCCAAGCGAAGCAACGAGCGTTGCAGTTGCGAAGTATGGCCCTCTGAGCCTCAAAAGTGGAACTCCAACTAGTACAGCAAAGACAGCTCCCACAACCGCAGAACCTAGCAAAGCGAGCGGAAACGAGAGCTGCCAGTACTCTATTGAAGCACCAGTAAAGTACGCCCCTAGGCCAAAGAACGCTACCTGACCAAGACTTGAGTAACCAGTAAGACCGCCGATAAGGTTCCATGACTGAGATAGCGCAACTAGAAGAAACAGTTCAGAGAACGAAGACTCTCCCATGATAAGTATCACGACAAGTGCTACGAGTACAACGCCAAAGGAGACTGGCTTGCTACTCCACCACATCTTCCTAAAAAGATCGAGGCGCCAAGAGTCTCTGCTCACCAGCGCCTCCAGATATGTTTTCTCGGCCAGATATCGTACCTTCGGGAAAGGACAAGCACCATCAAGACAAGAATAACGATGTCAATCAGTCCAGTGGGAGCTAGCAAGGAAAGAGTGGAACCCAAGGCCACCAACCCTATCGCAACAAAGAAGCTTCGCCATAGGCTCCCGAGACCACCGATTATCGCCGATGACGCAATATATAGAGTTATTTGCTGGAAGCTACCGCTACTTAGAGGTGATGACATTGCATAGACCGATCCGCCGAGGGTAGCCATTCCAGCGGCTAGTGCCGCCGTTATCGCTACCACCTTCGAGGACTTTACGCCGGTCAAAGTTGCTAGTGTTTTATCTGCACTCACCGCTCGTGCCATAAGTCCAAAGGCAGTCCTCTCACTTAGCAGTACCACCGCAACCGTTGCGAGGATCGCCAAGGCTATTGAAAGGGGAACTAGCAAAGATAGAGTAAACGATCCCTGTAGAAAGTACAGCGTGGACATAAACGTGGGTATTGATCGGTAATCGGCAGATAAAATAACACCCAACAGACCTGTCATGCCTAGCCCAAGAGCGTATGTGAGCACTATGTTATAGAAGATCGGGCGTTGGGTCAAAACGGTAATAACTCTCATTTGAAGGACAAAGGCTACCAATGATCCAATAGCAACCGCTAGCGAAACGCTCGTAAGAAGTGGAAGACCTAACTCGGAGTCGAAAGCCCATGAAAGCAACCCTCCTCCCACAAAGTATGCACCTAACGAAAGATTGACAACTCCGGAAACCTTCCATATCAACGTGAACCCCACCGCTGCCATCGCGATCGTGGCCCCTTGTGAAAGTCCAAGAAGAAGATTTTCCATCGTGATCGAAGCTTAGTGAAACTCCTACTCGGCTCGATCAATCAACAGTAGCGCAAGAGGATCGTCTGAGTCTTCGGTAGCCTCCTGTGCGCTTTTCAGTCGTATCAACGCATCCAAAATAGAGTTTCTAGTGATCTCTTCTGCAACCTTTTTATCACCAACCCGAATAGCCTCAAGTAAGGTTGCGTGTTCGGTCTCAGAGTGCTGGGCAGCTCCCACTAGAGACACGTGCACTCTGCTGTAAGGTTCAACAAGGTTCTGCACTTGGGTAACCAGTCTTAGGGCATGCCTCTTGCCTGCTAGTTCAAAGAGTCGTCTGTGGAAGAGGTAGTGTTGAGACGCCCAGCCGTCCAATTCGCTACTGGCCAGATCAGACATTTTCTCCAAGATAGACGTGAGCTCAGCGAAGTCGTTCGCACTGATTCGATCCACCGCAGCTACAGTGAGTGGAGGTTCGAGCTGGAGTCGGAGCTCGAACAACTCTTCGAGTTCCTTGCCCCGCAGCTCCGTAATGACCGCACCAACTCCAGGGCGCATCACAACTAGTCCCTCTCCAACCAAAGTTCTAAGGGCTTCTCTAAGCGGAATACGGCTTACACCAAATCTAGATGCCAGCTCATCTTGGTTGAGCGATTGACCAGGAAGAATTACCCTCTCGCGTACCGCTCGACGCAGTAGTTCTACTATTTGATCGGGATGCATACTTCGAGCCACAACCGACATAATATTATCCAATGCTATAAAGTGTGACCTATCCCAACATACAAAGTATAAATTTTACCTTTACAACCGTAACAAATCGGTTCAAAGTAGCCTTAGGGGGTGCTCTTAGAAGTGGCGTCACTTAGCGAAACAGACTTCGTGTTTCGCAGACTACGAATGTGGTTTATCTATCTTTTTTTGTTTAGTACTGTGGCATCCTCGTGTCAAGTAATAAGTACTCAACCTTTGCAGAAAACACGAGAGATCGTGATCGGGACTCTATATGCAGGTAGCGGATCATTTGAGAGCTCCTCTCTTCCAGAGCTACAAGGTTTAAAGTTCTGGGCTAAGACCGTCGATCGTAGGCAAGGCATCTTTGTAAAGGCCTACCGAAGCTATGCGAAGGTACGTATCGTCGCCTTAAACGACAAGAGCTCTCCAAGGCTCGCTAAAACCTTATACCAACGGCTCGTCTCCAAGTACCACGTAGATATCTTGGTCTCTGACTTCGGCTCTGTCCTTACCCAACCAGCGATCTCTATAGCTCAAGAGCATCAGATGGTGCTCTTTGACCAAAGTGGCACTGGCTCTGGATTTTTCTTAGAGAACGACCCCTTCCTCGTGCTGTGTGACCTTCCGACGTCTCAAGTATGGCCTGTACCTCTTGCAAAGTTTCTTCTCAAGACCAAACGTCTAAGGGTTGCCATCATCTACGCGTCAAACCCCTTCGACACCGCACAAGACCAGACAGTAGCCACTGTATTGACAAAAGCCAACGATGCTCCGGTTGCAAACATTGCAGTTCCAACTTCAACGATGAACTATACGAATGCCATAAAGGCTATTGAACCCCTAAATCCACAAGCGGTCATCGAGTTTGGATACTTCAACAACGACGTTGCGTTTCTGACCCAAAGCTATACAAGCCGACTTCACAAAGTTCTGCGCTTTACCGCCTTTCCGGGTCAGTTACTCGGTGACATCGAGAACCAGGTTCCCATTCAAGCGTTACTAAACACCTATACTTACAACTATCCACCCACCGTCTCGTACTCAAAGGTAAGTGAAGGTTTAACCACAAAAGCCTTCGACCATCAGTTCTACTCGGCCACCCGGCGCCAACCCAACTTTCTAAACGTAGCAGGTTACAATACTGGAGTAATCGTACAAGCCGCTCTACAAAAAGCCACAGATACCAGCCAACTCGGGATTCGAGCCGCACTTAACGCAGTCTCTGGCAAGTTGACCACCTTAGAAGGAACGTTCGAGATCAACTCCGCTGGGGCACAGCTTGGAGAGCTCCTTCCCGTTGCAAAGTTAGTACCGAATGATCGTTACTTTAACCAGCTCTTCTTAAAGACCGTTTTTCCGTGATCTCTTCACTATAAAAGTACAGCACACTCGATTAGCTTCGTTTTGACTTCAAGGACATAAGCGTAAGGAGTTCGTACCCTAGATGTGCGGCAGCTATCGATGTTATCTCTGCATGGTCGTACGCAGGTGCGACTTCGACGATATCAGCGCCAACAATATCTGTCTCCCGAAGCGCCCTAAGGATCTGCAAGAGTTCCCTTGAACTAAGGCCCCCAGCCTCAGGAGTTCCAGTACCTGGTGCAAAAGCAGGATCTAAGACGTCAATATCGATTGACACATAAAGAGGTCTGTCTCCCACACCTTCACTGATCTTCGAAGCGCACTCCCTCCATCCCAAGTTCGCCACGTCGTCTGAGGTAATAATCTCGAATCCAAAGCTCTTATCGTCCACAAGATCCCTGTCTCCGTACAAGGAACCTCGAGTGCCGACGTGATAGCACGCCACAGAGTCAAGTAACCCCTCTTCAAAGGCTCGGCGGAAAGGAGTTCCATGCGTATAGGGTGCACCAAAGTACGTATCCCAGGTATCAAGATGAGCATCAAAGTGTAGAAGTGCTACCGTTCCGTAGGTTTTCCCAAGGGCACGAAGAAGAGGTAGGGCGATGGTGTGATCACCACCCAAGGTTAAAATCTTTCTCCCCTTTGTCAGATGTGATAACGCTCTGGACTCCACAAGATCGAGCGCCTCTTCGATATTGAAGGGGTTGGCAGGCACGTCTCCATCGTCGGCTACTTGGACATTAGCGAACGGATAGGTTTCAAGAGCAGGGTTGTACGGTCTTAACAACTTGGAGCCTTGTCGTATCGATGTTGGTCCAAAACGAGCACCTGGCCTGTAGGAAACTCCACTATCGAACGGCACTCCCATGACCACGATCTCTGGATTGGAGACCTCTGAGGTCGATGGAAGACGGGCAAAGGTCGCCGATGTGGAGAACCTCGGACTCACAAGGGCGTTGGGAGGTCCAATAGGATCGTTATTCGTAGAACTCATACACACTCTTTCTCACTGGAGAACTTCATCAAGCCAAGTAAAGGCTACCTTTACTGAAAGTTCTGTACGTTTCATCGACGAGAATACACCATAACAACCGTCGCCGTATTCGACTAGCCTACCGATCAATATACGTGGTAGATTCTTACCCTAATGCAGGGAACGTCCTCGTTATTTCGCTAGATGCGATCATCACTTAACAAACTTGCATCCGCACGCTGATAGCCTACAGCGCAAAAGCATCGAGAGGCTCCCAGAGCTGGTATCTCCTCAGACACCGAGCGCATCAAAGCCGTACAGCCACTCTTTATCACAATGCATCGAAATACACACATAGATGACAAAGGTTAGGCAGAAAGTACAACGTAGATTAACTCAGCACATCGAAGGATTGTCTCTA
>JAKBGL010000081.1 GCA_021833085.1 Actinomycetes bacterium
GTTGTTTTTTTATTCTCGTGCCGTTCCTTATTTCGCTTATTAATGTGAACGCGCATCCAAGGTTGGCGTCCGTCTATGAGGAGTTGTCTCGGTGGAGTCCTACCGATAAGGCGAAGTTCTTCGGGATGCCTCTTGAGAGGTCTAAAAGATTTAACGGTGGACAAAAGCTGATGGCCAATGCGCTGCTAGCTGCCCTGATAATTCTACTGATCAGTGGAGTGGTAATGGCGTCGTATATTCCACTTTCGATCTCGATGAGACAAGGAGCGACATTTGTGCACGACCTAATGGCATTTATAGTGGCAGTACTGTTCACAGGTCACTTGCTGTTGGCGATCAGGCATCCTCAAGCTCTGAGGTCTATATTTAAGTTCAAATGAGCCCACCTCTTTATGCGGCTCAGTGCCGAATGTGATCGGTGGCAGCTAGCGTAACTATAGATGTTCGATAAAGGAGAAGTAGTTGGATATAAGAGTTGGGATCTCTGAGTCAGCACGTGAGATTGATATTGAAGCGGAAGATAGCGTTACTCAAGAAGCTATCGAGAAGTTGGTCTCTGACGCTCTTACTTCAAACTTGCCGATGATGTGGCTAGTAGATCGAAAAGGACGTAAGGTGGGGATTCCGGTACAAAAAATAGCGTACATCGAGATAGGACCGAATAAGGCTGAGCGTCGAGTGGGATTTGCTCTACCCTAATCAGTTTCGCAGCTGGCTGCTGTGATGCTCATTAGGGTTCCAAGGTAAGGCGTTGAGTGACTTGACCCGATTCAATAACGAACTTGAAGCAGTTCTCTCTAAAAGACTTATCTTCGTCACAGGCAAAGGTGGCGTGGGGAAGACAACGATAGCGACAGCGTTGGCACTACTGGCGGTCCAAAAAGGAAAGAGAGTCCTTTTATGCGAAGTAGAACCCAAGGGTGAGATAGGTCGATACTTTGGTGTCAAGAAGGTCGGATTCGAGCCAATTGAAGTTCAAAAGGGCCTATACATTATGGAGATGGATACCGAAAGAGCCCTTTCAGAGTATCTTCGAATCTACCTAAGGGTTCCTATTCCAACTCGGGTCGGCCCGCTTGCAAGGGCGTTTGACTTTGTCTCTAACGCGGCTCCTGGTGTTCGCGAGATCTTAGTTGTGGGTAAACTCTGCTACGACGTTAGACAGTCAAACTATGACATCGTAATAGCTGACTCGTCTGCAACTGGCCATGTCGTATCCCAGTTGGCTTCTCCTCAGGGGGTTAATGAACTCTTTGGTGTCGGTTTAGTCAAAGATCAAACAAAGTGGATGCTTGATATTTTGAAAGATCCTGACCAAAGCGGAATATGTCTCGTCTCGACGGCGGAGGAAACGCCAGTAGAAGAGGCTGTGGAGCTTGCTCAGCGGATCGGTTCAGAGACCCAAGTACGACTAATTCTTGGTGTTATTAACAAAATCATTCCTAAGATCTTCTCCGATACCGAAGAGGCTTTCTTTAAAGAGATGAGTCAAGGATCCTTGAAAGACACTATAGAGAGGGAGCTAGGTGGTGCGGTAGAGGGTCTACTTGATGCCACCTTGCTATGGGAGTCTTTGGCAAAATCCAATCAAGAGAACGTGACAAAATTTAGAGATGCTCTTGGGGCATCGATCTCAATGATTGAGGTACCTATGATACCGGGAGTGTCAATGGGTATAGGGCTTGTTCGAGAAGTTGCCGAGACGATAGAGGTTGAGCTGGCGTGAAAACGAATGAATCGTCGTTAGTGACACTCCTATCCGATCTTCAGATAGTACTAATTGGAGGTGCCGGCGGGGTCGGGAAAACTACGACGTCGGCGGCTCTAGGCGTGGCACTTGCAACGGAGACGACCAAGAAGGTTCTTGTTCTAACAATTGACCCTGCAAAACGCTTAGCGAGTACTTTGGGCGTCGATGAACTTACCCATCTACCTCAAGAGGTAGAGATACCTGGAGCACGAGGTACGCTGTTTGCGGCGATGGTGGATATGAAAGCCTCCTGGGACGAGATGGTTGTGCGATACTCTCCAGACGGTGAGACGGTTCGTAAAATTGTCTCTAACCCTATCTACGAGTCGATAAGTACTAGGTTTGTACAGAGTCATGATTATATAGCGATAGAGGCTTTATATGAGTTCTACGAACGAGGCGACTACGATGTCATTGTTGTGGATACTCCACCGTCAAGAAACGCCATCGACTTCTTGGATGCTCCTAAAAATATGGAGGAGTTTTTCGCCTCCAAACTGCTGAGATGGCTTACGATCCCACGAAAATCAAAGCTCGTGGCCTCAGCCTTTAGGCCATTTTATCTTGTGGCTGAAAGAATTTTGGGATCTGCGTTTGTCGAAGACATATCGGAGTTCTTTTTTGACTTTCAGCAACTTTATGAGGGATTTGTGGCCAGAGCGCGGCTAGTGACGGCTTTGGTCTCTTCGGATAAGGCTGGATTTGTGGTCGTCACGATTCCAGAAGAGATCCCTACCACAGAGGCGATCTACTTTATCTCTGAGGTTACGCGTCGTAACTTTAATCTCTCAGCTGTCGTGATGAATCGTTCGTTACCGGAGTCGATATTTTCGAGAGCCTCCGATGAACTTGCCGACCGGTTGTCTGACGAGTCCCAAGATGTACTGGTAAAGACTCTAGATGTCATTGGTTTTACTTCTTCTGAAAAAGAGGTCGAGATCGCCTCTATGAGTCAGCTGGCCTCGCGCGTTCTTATTGAGATGGCTAACTCCTATGAAGGGCTTAAGAACCAAAAAGTAATGGAGGAGATTCAAATTAGCCGTCTGCCGTTAGATGACTCGATTGTGTATACTTCGACGCAGCAAGATCGAGACGTGGCTTCTATTGAAAGCTTGATAAAGTTGGCTCTCAATATGTCTCCGTACCGTTAGCCTCTACGATGGTTATGTGATCGACTACCATCTACATCTATGGCCCCACGGCACGAGAGATCGTACTCCCACCGTTGAGGAACTGGCAACGTACTGCGAGAGAGCTCGAGAACACGGAGTGGACCAAATTGCCATAACAGAGCATTTCTTTAGGTTTCGTCAAACCGCGAAGTTACTGAGCGGTTACTTTAGACGTTATCCAGAGTCTTCTATGAGAACGCTGATGGAAGAGTACTGGTTGGATCATGCAAGAGCCGACCTCGATAAGTACGTCTCTGTGGTTCTCGAAGCTAAAGACGCGGGACTACCGGTAGTACTTGGCCTCGAGGTGGACTACTACGAGGACTCTATGGACGCGGTTGGTGAACTTATCCGACAGTACCCCTTCGATGTAGTTTTGGGCTCAGTTCACTGGGTCGTTGAGTGGCCCTTCGACCATGTAAATGACCCTGAGATCATGAAGCATTGGGAGAAGGTAGGTATCGAACCAGCCTGGGAGGGGTACACAAGAGCGCTCGAGGAACTTAGTGCATCCAAAGTGGTCGATGTGCTCGCTCATCCAGACCTGATTAAGGTCGCAGGACTCTTCCCTTCTGTCCCGGAGGAGTTCTATGAGAGAATGGCTGAAGCGGCAGCTTCTGCTCAGATCGCCGCTGAGGTATCTTCTGCTGGATGGCGGAAGCCAGTGAAGGAACCCTATCCGGGCCCAACGTTACTTAGTTATTTTTTTGAAAAGGGTGTTCCTATCACTACCGCCTCCGACTCTCATGGAGTTGTAGACGTTGCTTATCGAATCGACGACATAAAGAGCCTCATCTCGAAGGCTGGTTACGACTCGTTACTTTCATTTAGTGCAAGAAAACCACTTCCTACCCCAATAACTCTAGAGTAAGAGGATACCGACGTGCAGAGCTTCCCAGACGAGGTTGTGGCAAATTTACCAGAAGCGACTAGGTCTTACTTCAAAGACTTAGTAAGGCGTTGGGGATTTTTAGCTGATCTCTGTTTTTCTGATCTTTTGATATATATCCCGAGTGACTCAAGCGCTAAGGAGTTCGTAGTCGCCGCTCAAGTTCGCCCCGCAACTTCGCAGACAGTTCACCCAAGAGATCTCGTCGGAATCTACTACGACGCTGCATCTATAGGAGTAGTAGAGTCAGCACTAAAAAGTGGTGGAATGGCCTTTGCAGAGTGGGTGGACCCGAACTCCAACCATATGGTTGTGTCGAACTGCATAGCGCTGCGTGCTGACGGCAACGTGTTTGGTATTTTAGCTCGTGACTACATGTTGAACCCTCTCAGGATTCACGGCGAGTTGGAGTCCACATACGTAAAGATATTCGATCGTTTTACAAAGATGATTCTTGCTGGCGACTACCCCTACAAAGTAGACGATTCGGCTAGTATCCCAAGGGTTGGAGATGGGGTAGTGCTCTTAGACGCAGACCTTACGGTTAGATTCTTATCCCCAAACGCTCTTAGTGCACTTCATCGTCTGGGATGTTCCTCTCCTACTATAGGGCGAACCTTGGCGAAGCAAGGAATTGAACTCGATGGGCCTCTTAGGTCTGCTGAGACTCTTGCTCCTGTTCTTGAAGAGATCGAAGGTCAGCAGGAGGCGGCAGTAACTTTTTTTTGTATGCCCCTCATCGCCTCAGGAAAGGCTGACGGATTTTTACTTTTGCTGCAAGACGTAACCAACATTCGGCGTAGCGAGAGACTCTTGATCTCCAAAGACGCTACCATTCGAGAGATTCATCATCGAGTCAAGAATAATCTCCAGACGATCTCCTCGTTGCTCAGACTTCAGAGCCGTAGGGTTGATTCTCCGCTGGCACGTAGTGCGCTAGAGGAGGCGGAGAGACGTATTCGTTCGATAGCGGTAGTTCATGAGGTTTTGTCTCGAGAGATCGGAGAGCAGGTCTCTATGGAGGAGATCGTAGCGGCAATTGTGAAACTGGCTCAGGAGTCGGCTCCGCCGAGTTTGAAGCTAACGATAGATATTGAAGTCGCCTCTGTAGAGCTTGAAGCACAGCTAGCGACTCCTCTTGCGGTTGTGTTGCAAGAGTTAATTCAGAACTCGATAGAACACGGAGCTAGGGGTCGTTCCACACTCAGTGTATCTGTGACTCTACGTAGCGTGGATGGCAAGGCAATGCTACTCGTGAAGGACGATGGAGTAGGTTTCCCTAGGGAGTTTTCGATCGAGTCTGCGACCTCACTGGGACTTCTTATCGTACGAGATCTGGTGCGTTCACAGCTAAGAGGTACGCTTCAACTCAGCTCAGATAACTTCGGATCTGCGGTATCGATAGAGATTCCAATCCCGACCTCGGATGTGTCGTGAACAGCTCTCAGATCCCGTCTCTAAAGATCTATGCTCATCGTGGATTCTGGTGGCCCGATCATGCCCAAAACTCCAAAGAGGCCATCGTTAGAGCGAGAGAATTGGGTGCTGACGGTGTTGAGGTCGATCTTCGCATGACGCTTGATGGGGAGCTTGTGCTTTGTCACGATAAGAGCTTCAGGGGTCTGGAGGTTGCTAACACGTCGTTAGCTGAGATCTGGGGGTTCTCTCAAGATGCGCATCTAGCGGTTCCACTTATAGACGAAGCACTTTTATCTTATGATGGTTTAATCAACCTTGAGGTCAAACGTGACTCCCGAGCAAGAGTGGATGAAGTAGTAGGTCGTTTAGCTCAGACGATGAAAACCCCTTACTGGGAACGTAAGGTTGTGAATTCGGCTATCTTGTTCTCATCTTTTGATCTTGAGACTCTGAAAGAGCTAGCTAAGGTCCTGCCAGGGGTACCTAGGTATCTTTTACTAGATAGAGCCGACTCAACTCGCCGAGGCGTGCGAGAGGCTCTACGTTTAGGCTGTGAGGGTGTCAACATTCACTACTTACGAGCGAGCTCTTTCGCTCTGTCGCTTTGCCGAGAACACGCTCTGAAGGTTGGTCTGTGGACGCTAGATGATCCCATTCGGGCGAATGGTTTTTGTTACTCGTCGGTAAGTAATATAATTACAAATAGAGTTGACCTGTTGGTCAAGGGCCAAGAGAACGGCCTTGATTAGGCATAGAAGGAGCCT
>JAKBGL010000082.1 GCA_021833085.1 Actinomycetes bacterium
TTCCGGGTTCCTAAAAGGAGCTTCTCTTTCTCGGTAAAGGAGGTTGAATATTGTGCCGAAATCTAAATAGACGCTTCCCCTTGAGAAGAGGATAAAAATGGAGATTTTAATCACGGATGACTCAAAGGCAATGCGCATGATCGTGATGCGCCATATGCGCCAAGCAGGCTTTGAAGATGCTGACTTTTTTGAGGCTGGTAACGGTTTAGAAGGTTTAGAGGTGGTCGAAAGCCACGATTTGGATCTGATTCTTTCGGATTGGAACATGCCAGACATGGACGGCTATGAGTTTCTTGTTGAACTTCGTTCGAGAGGGCATGAGGTTCCGTTTGGGTTTGTGACCTCGGAGAATACTCCAGACATGTTGTTCAAGGCTAGAACGGCGGGAGCGATGTTCTTAATTGGGAAACCCTTTACTGTAGATATCTTCCGAGAGACGCTTAGGGCGGCCGGAGTAGCCGGGTGAGTGACATTACAGAACTTGAGACATGGTGTGACGTCATGGTAGAAGCGTTTTCCGAACTCGCTGAGTCAGCACTGTTCGTTGACGAGGTTGACTTCGTTCATCTAGGGCGATTGAACGCTAAAAATGCTCCTGGGTCATACGTGCCGTTAGTAGGCGATAGTGGAACCTTTACCTTTGGAATTCAAGGCTCATGGGATGATTTCTCTAAGCTGTCGCGACGATTCCTCTTTATGGGTGAGGATGAAGATATCTCCGACGAAGAGGTAGTAGACGCAATAAATGAGTTGTGTAACATCATGACGGGAGGCGTAAAAAGGCGAATGGTAACCTACGACTCCTCATTAAAGTTAGGACTTCCCACCTTCTTTTCCGGATCTGTTCATGTTACCGGCGACCAAGATGCACGGGAAACTGTAGCTGACCTCAAGACCGAAAGATTTCACTTGGTGGCAGTAAAGCAAAAAGGTATATAGATGTACAGAGAGGTATCAAGAGATGGGTGAAACACAGAAACTTGTTCTCCCACGCCCTGACGATGTGGAGGATCTTTTGTTTGCATTATTGGGGCGCAAGATCGAGGTCAAGCGAATAAAGCCTGGTGATAAAGTTCCATTTACAGGAGGCGTCGGAACCTATCATGACACAGGGGATAACTTACGAGCGATCATCTATACGGAGTTAGAGACGGTAAATGGTTGTGGAGGAGCCTTGTCTATGATTCCAGTCGGTGGTGTTGAGGACGCCAACGAAGAGCGGGAAATCACTGCAACTATGAGAGATAACTTTCGCGAGATCCTAAATATTATGGCTGGCCTATTCAATGACCGACGCCAGAGAGCCGAGCACGTTAGATTCAAAGAGTTTTACCTTGCGGACACTGAGCCAACTGAGGTTGAGGGTTTGATTCAAAAAAGTGGGGACCGACTCGACGTGACAGTCACGATTGCTGGTGGATATGGAGGAAAGGGACTGGGGATCGTACTTGCATAGGAGCCAAAGTTGAAGATTAATCGAGTAGTCGTCGTCGTTGAATCCTCTACTTCCGACGTAATAAACTGCGTTGACTCTATGAAGAGCACACTTGGTCTTGGGGATAAAGTCGTCGTCGTTGAATCTAAAGAGCAGACCGTTGGATCTATCACATCCATTGGGCGATTTGGCGCCCAATCAATACCTGTTATTCAAGGGGAGTTGACGACGTGTTTGAGGGAAGTGGCATTAGAGTTCAGCCCTGCTGAGATGTGCATAGTTGAAGACTCAACTGTTGGGACAAGGAGATGGTTGGACAGCCTGTCGGGTGCATTGAATGTGTTGCCTGACAATGCAGTAGTTGCTCCCAGATCGCCATCTATATTCGGCGTTCAAAGAGTTATGATGAGCGAAGGTGTCTCCTTGAAAACCAAGGGCGACCTGAATGCATACGCGAGAAAATTTACAGAGTCGCGTAGAGGTTATACCTCACCTGAAAGATACGTATCGTCAATGGTTCTTCATATGCGTACGTCACATCTCTTAGACGTACTATCAAACGTCAAAAGTTGCGACAAACCAATTGACCTTTACTTAGCGATTGAGGCGCACTCCTTGAAGTTTATATCCCATGACTCTCTCGTGTACTCCTTGCGCGCACGTGAGATCGATGTCGAGAGATCGCTCTCACGTGGGCTCATCGGGTATCTTCCTCTCCTAAGTGCGTGTCTGATAGTCAAGGACGAGGAGAGATTTATCGGCAACGCGATCAGATCGCTACTTCCGATTGCAGAGGAGGTAATTGTATACGATACTGGGAGCACGGACAACACGTTAGAGATAGCTAGATCGTTGGGTGCAAAAGTTATCGAGGGTGAATGGCGCGGGGACTTTGCGTGGGCAAGGAATCAAGCCCTATCTGCATGTCGAGGAAAGTGGATTGTATGGATAGACGCAGATGAGGAATTCGAGTGTGATCCAATTGTTCTTCGCCGTGAACTCCTCTTTGGAGACGATGAACCTGAGGGCTTTACTGTTCGAATTAAAAATGAAATTGGTTCAGGCATGGATACACCGATATATCACTGGGCTACAAGGCTGTTTCGACGCTCAGAGTGTCTGTGGAGTGGAGCTATCCATGAAACGATCTGGTCTCGAGTGTTAGATCGTTCTGCTTACTCGAAACAATGCGACTTTGCTTCTATCCATCATTATGGATATCTTGAATCTATCATGAACGAAAAGGGAAAGGCAGAACGCAATATCGCTGTGGCATCGACCTCTACGAACTTTAGGTTTATCGAGGAGAAGAAGGTTCATGAGGCTAGAAGCTACTTTCTAAAGGGAGAGTTACTTCGTTGCCGAGAGATCGCGGATGAGGTCGTCAACTCTAACGCCTTGGAGTCTTTTAGAAATCTAGCTATTCGAGTCTCTTTTGAAGCAAGCATAGGCTTAGGTGACTTTGAAAAAGCAGATCAGATGTTAGGTGTCGCCCGAAAATCAACCATAGGCAAGAAGTTCCAGAGTTACATGACAGCTATGTTGCAGATGGGAAGAGCGGAGTGGAACCCGGCGCTTTTGTCCTTAGATGAGGTCGGTTCTGGATATCTTGATCAAGATGGATGGGAGATTGTACCCGAACAACTCGTGTCAAAGCGACTTGAGTGTCTAGTGGGTTTAGACCGTTATGACCAGGCAGTGGATCTCGCGCTGATGAGTTTGCGAAGTGGCTCATTCGACTTTCACCTTGGCCGACTAGTGGAATGGATAAGCAAGTCGAACGAGATTGACTTTCGAAAAATAGCGTTGGTATTACCCTATGAAAAACTGCACCTCGTATTCGCTCAGATACTCCAACTTGAAAGAGTAGTAGCTGATGAAGTCCTTGAAGCGTTCTACCAGATACCTGCACTACGTGTCCATGTTTTAGCAACTGTGGGTTTGATTCTTCAAGACCTTGAGAGTGAGAGGACGTGTGTGTGGACTCGGAGAATCTCTGAAGCAGGCTTTGAGAGTCGTCCCCTCAGAGAAAAAACAGGAGCCTGAGTCTGAGGCTTGGTATCTATTTGCAAACGTTTTATGGATGCCAAAACTGGGTTGTGCACGGACGTACGTGCCTGTCTCTCAACGTTGAGACAAATTAAACGCTTACCTAAACCTTGCCACAAAGATACTTGTCGTACTCTCGACGTAGCGAGGTGCTGAGACGAGTTGTACGGCTCTATGCGTCTACGAGGGTCTCGATGAATCCAACATCGATGAGAGCTTTTGCCCCCCATCTTTTTACAAAAAGATCACGATCTGAAGCTACAACTTTATTTATCCAACTGCTAAGTTCTGGATCCCTTGTTGCAAGTGTGGCAGAGAAGCGATGGGAGATATTACTCTCTTGAATGTGTTTTGGTGGTTTGCCCCAACTGCGTAGTCGCATAAGTAGATCTGAGTCTTGAAAGTAGATGACTAGCTTAGGATCGAAGAAAAACTCCGTGGAGAAAGCGATCTCACTTATAGCGCGTGCTGTCATAGCAAAGCACCAAGCGGAAAAATCGAAACGGGTCGCCTCCAAAGTCGTAGGGAAGACTACGAATTCACCGTCGTCCAAAGCTTTTCTTAGTGGACACCACCAGTTCGGTAGTACCTTAACATCGTCGTTTATAACTGCTACGTAAGGCGTGTTGCATGCCCTAATGGCGGTATTTACGGGAGCTGAAAAACCTTGCGGAGCGTTACCGTTATCCACTATAATCAGCTGAAATGGATCTTCTGTGTTTGCCCGAAGAGAAGCTATAAGACATCTAGTTTTCTCTGAGTCGGCATCAAGTGTAGGAACAACGATAGATAGTACTGGCGGTACTCCAAGGTATCTTTTTGGAGAACTGGTTTCAAGTGGATTGGCTTGCCCATCGTTGTTATGTGTAATTATTCGTCCCTCTCCATGCCTGTAAAGCTCGGCTTTTAGCGTGTCTAAAAAGGTCATTGGAGTTGATGGCTTGATCCTTTGCAATGTGTGGGTGAAGTCCTTTGAGAACGCCACGAAGCTGGCACGAAAAAGATTAATGCGATCTAATCCATCGGAGGGTGCGCCCATAGGGAATGCAAATAAGGTGGGATCTGTCAGTACCGTCTCATTTACTATTTTGTAGAGTTCATCTGTTGGTTGGGTTCCAACTCCACTTACGAGTACGACGTCAAAGTGTGTTTGATTTAATGCTTGCAACAAGCCCGCAGATACATTGTCGTGGGATAGAACAAGCACTCTTACCTTAGCCGCTAGGTCAAGTGGTAAGGTTGTGAGAAGATGGGTTCCTAAGACGTTTGCGCTTTGAGACTCAACGAGCAGTACTACAGCGTCACAAGACCGAGTGGCTCTACTCAAAAACAAGCTAACGGTTTCAAATCTGTCTGTTTCGACAGTTACCGCAATATGACATAAAGACATGCTCTCTTATCGTGTCGTTAGAGCGTTCACTTGAGAGATTTCGGTCGGGAAGCCATCGTGCACCCCGCCGCTATGATCTTGTCTGTTGATCACTTTGGCAGGCGCAACTTGGTTTGTATTGTGCTTATCCAATCTTCTCATTAGAGTTTCGCTGTGCAACGATAGGCTGCAGATATCTTTCCATAGAAGAAAAGATCGCAGTGCTAAAGGAGCGATATTAATACCCCTTGCTTTCGCGATACCCACCACTTACCTAGCCCATTAACGCGAGTGTTTTCCTTATTTTGACCCAACGAAAGCACAATCCCCTTGCATAAGGGAGAGGTCAAGCGACCTCATCCTTTCTCGGTCTACCTGGTTTACGTCCGGGGAGTCTTTGATTCTCGACATACTTCTTCACAATCTCCAGTGGTGCTTCGCCATATGACACGACAGCATACGAGGGTGACCAAAAGTGCTTTCCCCACATAGCAACCCAGAAGCCCTTGAAAGGGCTCGCCGTGACGAGCGAAGATTCAGTCCTAGCCGCCGATTCGGGTTTGTTGGTTTAAACCATTGCCACGGGTCTTCCGTGGTGACATACTGTTCATGTTCGTTCCAGTGTTACATCGATACATCTATAGTGTCTGTGAACCTGTCACATAGCATGATGGAGGAGGACTCCCACGGGAACCGTGGAATGTTGCCTTTGAGTACGAGTGTTATACTTCTGATTTTTCCTTGCTCTCCTTGGGACGGACATCCAAGGTTGATAAAGGAGGAATAGTTATGGATATCGTTCATCCCAGATGCGCAGGAATCGACATCTCCAAACGTGATACCAAGGTTTGCGTACGAATTGCAAGTGACTCTGGTGGTAAAGCCAAGTCTACTGTTACCACTTGGAGTTCAGTAACCAACCAGGTGCTGGCACTTAGAGATCACCTAATAGCTGAACAAGTGACGCTAGTGGTAATGGAGGCAACCAGCGATTACTGGAAAATGTTTTACTATTTACTAGAAGACGGTCCATTCGAAGTGGTGCTCTGTAATCCACGGCACGTGAAAAACCTTCCAGGACGCAAGACAGATGTTTCAGATGCA
>JAKBGL010000083.1 GCA_021833085.1 Actinomycetes bacterium
TACATCAATCGTAGAGATCATGGCTCTTTCTTTGGCTGGATGAGTAAGAAACACCAATCTTGCTTCCTCGCCTAAACCCGACTGTTCCATTGATGCAATTGAAACACCACACTCGCCGAACACGGTCGCAACCTGCGCCAACACGCCTGGTTGATCCGCAACCTCCAACGCTATATAGAAGTTTGATTCGAGCGCCTCGACCGGAACCACATTTACCTCTGAACGTCTTAGTCGTCGCTCTGTAGATCCAAAGTGAAGGTTCTGTGCAGCATCGATAACGTCGCCCATCACAGCCGACGCGGTCGGCAATCCACCTGCACCTCTACCATAAAACATTAACTCCCCAACGGCTTCGCCTTCGACAAATATCGCATTAAACGCGTCGCGAACCGAACTTAGCGGATGTGTAGCCGGCAGTAGTGCTGGAAAAACCCGAACAGATAACCTTTGTTCACCCTCAAAGTCCAAGCGAGCACACTCTGCAATTAATTTTATTACAAAGCCGTGTCGGCGTGCGAACTCGACGTCATGTGCCGATACGTTTGTTATACCTTCGCACAGAACGTCTTGAAATCGAACCTTCATGCCAAAGGCAATAGAAGACAGTATCGCGGCCTTGGCCGCAGCATCGTATCCCTCGAGGTCAGCTCGAGGATCGGCCTCAGCATATCCAAGCTTCTGTGCCATAGCCAAAGCCTCGTCAAAGGCAAGGGAGTCCTCGTGCATTCGAGTCAGAATATAGTTCGTAGTGCCGTTTACGATTCCTGTTACTCTAGAGAGTCGCTCTCCTACCAGAGAAACCCTAAGCGATCTAATTAGCGGTATGCCCCCTGCTACAGCTGCTTCAAAAAAGACGTCTCGTCCCACCTCTTCGGCTAACTCTTCAATCTCAAAGTAATGCTCTGCTAAAAGGGCTTTGTTAGCAGTTACAACCGACTTACCGTTTCTAAGAGAAGTCTCAATTAGTTCCTTTGAGGGTTGAACATCTCCAATTACCTCGACTACGATGTCAATATCTGGGTCTGTGACCAGACTTTGCGCATCCGTCGTCAAAAGAGAACGATCTATCCATGGATCTCGTTCTCGTTTTGTATCCCGCACAAGCACTTTGGCGATCTCCAGATTTTCACCGATCTTCTCTTTTATCGAGTCGCCGTTGTCAATGAGAAGTTTGACAAAGGCTGAACCGACGTTTCCACAGCCAAGCAATCCTATCTTCAAACAGATCTCCTACACAAACCCTTAGTCTTTCTACTAGATATCGTTACGTACTAGGTCTTCCAAAGTCTCCCGCCTTACAACAACCCTATATCCAGCTTCATCAATAAAGACAACAGCCGGGCGAGGAACTTTGTTGTAGTTTGAGCTCATCGAGTATCCGTAAGCACCAGTCACCGGTGTTACAAGGAGTTCATTCGTCTCGATGTCAGACGGCAGCAAGGCGTCTTTAACTATGACATCTCCAGATTCGCAATGTTTTCCAGCCACTGAGTACTTCGTATCATGGAGGTCTAGCATCCTTTGAATCATAAGCGCTTCGTATCCGCTTCCATAAAGAACAGGGCGAGGATTGTCGCTCATACCACCGTCAACGGAGACGTAGTCCCTGACTCCAGGGATTCTTTTGATCGTTCCAATCTCATACACCGTCATTCCCGCCGTAGCCACTATTGATCTACCAGGTTCAATCACCAAGGTACGACCTTTAGATAGACCTGTCTTTGCACCATACTCATCCAAAACACGCGTCCACTGATCAATAGTAGGTGCCTCTTCACCTCTAACGTAAGGTACACCTAATCCTCCACCTAAGATCACTTCCTCGACGTCGACATCGATTAGCAGTTGACTCAGGATCTCAACCTCTTGGCCGAAGGAGTCGAGTGAGAAGATCTGCGAACCAATATGCGCATGAACTCCGACCAATTCCAAGACCGTTGACTTCGATATTTTTTCAATAGCAAGTTCAGCATCCCCATTTTGGACATTGAAGCCAAACTTAGAATCATCTTGACCGGTGCGGATAAACTCGTGTGTATGAGCTTCGATACCAGGAGTAATTCGCACTCCAACTCGAATCTTTCTATCCGCTAGCAGCTCTAGTCTTTGTATCTCATCAAAGGAGTCCACAACAATAAGTCCCACATCTCGCGAGAGCGCAAAACGCAGTTCATCGGTCGACTTATTATTACCATGAAAGACTATCTTCTCTGGAGATACTCCTCCGGCTAAGCCAACAAAGATCTCACCCATAGTCGAGGCATCTAAGAAAACATCCTCTTCAGAGACGATCTCCGCCATAGCCTTGCAGAAAAAGGCTTTTGCCGCGTATACGACTTTCCCTGAAAAATTCTCCTTAGAAACCTTCAGTCGACGTCTTATGTGAGCCGAGTCGTATACGAACAGTGGAGTCGAGAACTCATGAGCTAAATGTGAAACCGGTACTCCATGAAGCAGGAGTTCCCCTTCACTTGAGATCGTTGCACTATCAGGCAACAGATACGGTGGAATGGCCTGACTCTTAGGAGAATCGTACAACTACATCTCCTCCACTGCGTCCGCACCGACTAGTTCAAGCCCAACTCTTAGCGCTATCTGAGTCGCTCTCACCAACGCCAAACGGCTCTGTACGATCTCCTCTGAGAGGCTATCTGCAAGAACCGGGCAGTCGTGATAGAAACCGTGAAAACTGCTAGCTACGCCTTTGAGCCACGTTGCCACTTTGTGAGGGGCTCTTTCTTTGGCTGCTGTCTCGACAACCTCGGGCAATAAAGTAATGTCCTTCATTAACTTTATCTCGCGAGGGTGCTCAAGAACTAAAAGTTCCTCCACCGAAAGCTCTCTTACACTTACTTCTTTCTGGACCGCCATTCTCAGTAAAGAACCGATGCGAGCGTGAGATTACTGAACCTAGTAAGCAGGGTTCTCCATCGACTTCTCAACGGCCTTAGTAAGGTCCAGCACGGTTGCTTTATCGAGAGAAGACGATAAACAGAGTATTCTGGTCGCCGAGACTCCAAGTTTATCTACCACAAACGAAAGAGGTATAGAGGTTCCCGCCCTCTTAGACATCTTTACAACCTGGTTGGACTCCACTACCGACACCATCTGGCCCAAAAGTATCTCAAGTCTTATCGGATCTATTCCAAGTGCGTACATTGCGGCTTTCTGAGATGCAACCTGCCCATGATGGTCAGCACCGAAGATGTCTATGACGCGATCAAATCCACGAACTAGGAACTTGTTCCTATGGTAGGCGATATCCCCAGCTAGGTACGTGAAGTCTCCATTCGACTTCCTAAGTACACGATCCCTTGAGTCTCCTATATCGCTTGACCGTAGCCACAGAGCGCCATCAAGTTCGTAGACGTAGCCCTTTGCATCGAGCTCAGATATCGTTTCTTCGACTGCTCCTGACTCTTCAATCGATGCCTGTGAGTACCAAACATCGAACTCCACACCAAAGTTCTCCAAAGAAGTTTTGATCTCTTCAATAATGCGTTCTGCTGCCCATCTCCCAGTGGTTTCAACGTCTAGAGTCCCATCGTACTTTCGCGCAAGTTCAACCACGTAGTCACCCAAGTAACCTCCTTCTGGCGGTTCTGATCCTTCTTTGCGAGCAAGGATCGACTCCCCTAGGCTCCTTATCTGTCCACCCGTGTCGTTCACGTAATACTCTTTAGATACGTAGTATCCGCTTCGCATTAAGACCCGAGAAAGCGCGTCCCCGTACGCCGCCCACCAACCGTTTCCTATGTGTAATGGACCTGTAGGGTTTGCCGAAACGAACTCAACTTGGACCTTCTCATTTCGTCCAACATCTACACGTCCAAAGGAGGCTTCACCTTCCTCCAACACTTCAAGAACCTGCATATGGAGATGTACTGGCTTCATCTTGAAGTTTATAAATCCCGGCCCCGCTACTTCATATCCTTGAGTAAAGGGGAAGGTACTGAACGCCGAAGTACCAATCAGCTCAGATGCAAAGTCTCTCGGACTTTTGCCAAGTCTCTTTCCAAGCACCAACGCTGCATTGGTTGAAAACTCTCCGAACCCTTCATTTTGCGGTCTCTCTACCACAAATTCAACGTCCAACCGTTGAACTCCGACCTCAACGAGTGCCGCCTCAACGAGTTCACGGAGCTGTAGCTCCCACCTTAACATCTCTCCTCCTTGTCACAGCCTCGCGGCGGTGCAACGTTTGGACACAGCCTAAAGCAACCGTGAGGTTAAACTGACGCCTGCCGCAAGCAGTTCATGCATGTCTTTGGATGGTATAGCGACGCCAAGCAACATTGAAGTTGAACACTCAAGGCTATGCTCTCATCAAGTAGTCTTGATAGACAGTTTTGCCCTCGTAGCTCAGCGGATAGAGCGCTGGCCTCCGGAGCCAGGCGCGCAGGTTCGAGTCCTGCCGAGGGCGCTTACCTTTGCACAGGTGGCAGTGCGAGAATGTAGCTAACGCTATAACAATAGTCGTCGATCAACCTGCAGCCAAACTAGCCACCTCATAAGATTCGCAAGTCTATAGCTACAATCACTTATAGGAATTGAGTCGGCTACCATGTTGCTTGAGAGTCAATATCTCAAATCATATGGACATCTTTAGCAACTGGGTGCAATATATCAACTATCTATTCGTTGTACCATCACCAAAGGTACTAGCTTTGTTGTATTCTTGTTTCGCCAGAGGTCGGAGCCTTCGTTTACATCCGAACTCAACCGCTTATTGTCAATCGTCTCCACCACTTTGAATACGGCGTATTTCACAGCTTGTGACCGACGATAATCCAGGTTTTATATCTGCAGTATAACCCTAGATAACATGTTTGTTACCCTGGCAATATACGATGCGTCAAAGCCGACTTTGAGCCTCAGTAGTACCGCGCAACGCTGACATAAGAGTCACTCAGCTCTTGTGTTACTCCCTTCAGCGAGTCGTCAACAACTACGAAGCCGCATGCTTCGAAACCGATTCACGAAATGGACATCGGCTAGAGCTGCAAGCCCTAGTATAAAATGCAGAGAGTCCAAAGACACCGTAGCCATTTTTCGCAGCTTCATAAACACAACGACCTAGGCATTGAGCACCGAGTGCATAAGGGAGGAAACTTGGACCTGGTTAGTCCTCACTTTATGGTTGGTGTGGTACTTTTTGACGACTTTGAACTCCTCGATGTCACCGGCCCGCTTGAGATCCTCGGTCACTTACCCGAGAACTTTGCAACTACGTTGATTGGGCAGTCAGAAAGACCCGTCAGGAGCACCCAAGGGATCGCGATTGTTCCAGACTGCACTCTACTAGAGACACCGCCAGTTGACCTCCTAATCGTACCCGGAGGTCAAGGGACGAGGACCTTAGTCAATGATGTCGAGTTCTTGGCGTGGTTAAATACCTTTGGACACGAGGCAGATCTGATCGCCTCAATCTGTACGGGATCAGCACTCTTAGGCAAGGCTGGCCTCTTAGAGGGATACCGTGCCACCTCGAATAAGCGAGCTTTCGATTGGGTGCAAAGTGTGGCTCCCAACGTTGCCTGGGAACCTCATGCTCGATGGGTCGCGGATCGGGATCGATGGAGTTCGTCAGGAATTGCAGCTGGTCTGGATATGACATTAGCCTTGGTGGCATGTCTCATCGACGAATCCACGGCACTAGAACTTGCAAATAAGATTGAGTACGGTTGGCATACTGAGGCTAACTGGGATCCATTTTCCGAAGGCGGTTCGCCTGACAACGACGGCGGATCACGTCCGGTAATTACCGTCTTCCGATCACGGCTACGAAGCGACCATCAAGACTATGAGCCCTTAGCACAAGAGTTAGAAAGCTTAGCTCGCGAACAACCAGGTTTTCTATCTTTCAAAACCTTCACGGCGGACGACGGTGAGCGCTGCTCCATCGTCGTCTTTAGCGATGCCAAGGCCCAACACGCAT
>JAKBGL010000084.1 GCA_021833085.1 Actinomycetes bacterium
TAAACCACCACTCCCCAAGATCCACGGTAAGCCCATCCAGATGATCGATACCGCCTCGTCCGCTATACGCATTTTCGATAAAGGCAATAACTGACTTTGAGTCCCTCACTTTAGTATTGACCTCACCTGATGCGCTATAGCGCTCTAAGGGCTGTCTTAAAAGTGATAAAGGTTCCTTAGCCTCTGACATGACCGCAAGCACGAACATAGAAGCGATCAGTCCTGAATCGGCGCGGTAGTTGTCTCTAAAGTAGTAGTGACCCGAGTGTTCACCACCAAATACGGCTCCCGACTGTGCCATAACCGCTTTGATGTAGGAGTGCCCCACTCTGGTCTTGAGTGGAACCCCGCCGTTCTCCTCAATTACCTCAGGTACTGCTTTTGAACAGATGAGGTTGTAAAGGACGGTAGACCCATGATGCTTCTCCAACATCGCCTTAGCGACCAAGGAGGTCGTCGTCGATCCGGATACCGGATTGGCCTTATCGTCGACCAGAAACACCCTGTCCGCATCGCCATCAAAAGCCAAACCTACATCTGCTCGATCAGCGAGGACGCGACTCTTTAAATCCACCAAGTTCTCTGGTTGTATTGGATCAGCTGGGTGGTTAGGGAAACTTCCATCTAGATCCGGGTATAGTATCTCCAACGATACTGGCAGCCCCTCAAACACTCTTGGAACTACAAGTCCACCCATACCATTTGCAGTGTCGGCTATCACTTTAAGCGGCGCAAATTTAGTCACATCTACAAAGGATCTAACGTGATTTACGAAGTCATCTAAGAGGTCAAGATTTTGGTTCTCAGCGTGATGTGCCGTCTTTAGGCTACTTCCTTCAAGTTCTAGTGCTAGATCCTTTATCTCCATCAGACCCGTGTCAGATGAGATTGGTGCAGCACCAGGGCCGCAAAGTTTGATTCCGTTGTACTGCGCAGGATTATGTGAAGCAGTGAACATTGCACCAGGAAGATTAAGCCTTCCCGAAGCAAAGTACAACATATCAGTAGAAGCAAGACCTATCTGGATAACCGATACGCCCACTGCATTTAGACCATCAGTAAACGCTGAAACAAGCGCCTGGGCTGAGATTCTCATGTCGCGACCCACAATAACTTGCGTGCTCTTAATGAAGCGCCCAAAGGCAGCTCCAATGAGCCGGCACGACTCTTCGTCGAGTTCCTGAGGTACAACACCTCGGATATCATATGCTTTAAAGATCGATGTATCCATGTCTGTTATGACTCACCACCTGTCATTGGTCCCGTGCTCCGGTAACCACTAAAGGTTAGTCAGAGAGGCCGCTCTTCCACCGCGTAGTTTTCTCCAAATTGTTTCAGGTATCTCGAACCAGACGCCTATAACCGCAAGTACAGCCAGCAACGATACGCCGTCGCTTATAACATTTACAGGCGTAGATCCATAAGTCAAGTTGACGTGAGTGGATGTTGGAACCACCACCATAAGGTTAGGAGCCACCCTATAAGGACCCAAAGCTCCAGTTACGTGCCAGTTCGGGAAGTAGGACTCCCTAACCACTACGGGAACACCCACCTTAGAGACGTTGAAAGAGATCGAATCTGTATTCATCAAAGTGCCTGAAACTTGGACTGAAGGTAGTTTGGGTTCTGATCCCACAGACGCGCCTGGCGTTATTCTCTTCCAGTTACTAGGTCCATTTTGCGCTCGGTATATACTCCATTGGCTCGGATTTTGATACCATCGAACCGAATACTTCAACCAATCACTTTTCCCGCCACGCATACCCTTCCAAACTACAGGCAGGTGAGTCAAAGGCACAACACTTTGAGAACCTCGAACTAGGTAGATATTCCAACTCTGCCCAAGGACCGACCCACTTTGACTCAGACTCGGATCGACCGCGGGAACCGTCTTCAAAAGTAGAAGATTAGGGTCTTTTGAGGCCTGCTGCTTGACTACTGGAGAGAAAGTCATATAGTACTTCACTCCCAACATCTGTAGGTGTTTGACCCCAAGGGGGACGTTTAATCCGGTATAGGGAAGCCCTGCCATTGCATCTGACGGTGAGTACGAAAGTTCCGACTGATTTAGAAAATGATAAGGCGTCGTAGCCGACGATTCAAAGAACAGCCCTTCCATAGAGTCCACACAACCATGAGTCCAAAATGGAAGAAGCATTAGTGCCATAGGTGTACCAAAGTTGTTTTCATTGGAGTTGTACTCCCACATCGCCGGCCCACACCCATAACTTTTGCCCACGGAATTCATGGCCACCATCAACCGTTGGTACTCGGGCCAGCCTGGTTTCGCTTGATACCCAGAGTAGTTCCAGTTAGCCCAGCTTGGCACGAAGGACTGCGTTACATGCGACTGGAGCCAAGAGGGTAAGTCAACAACAGGGGCAACCACACCGACTATGGTCACGAATATGAAGAACAAGACAGCTCCGACTTTGGCCCTTGATCTATCCTTTAGATAGTGTTGTGACACGATTTGGGAAGAGTGGCGTTCATTGGAGTATTGGTCGTCTCTTTGGTCAAAGGCTCCAGGTGAAAGGTCGTCACTTCCGTTCCCAAGCCCACTATCATCGCCCAAGTATTCGACCCGAGAATCTTTAAATGCGGTAAAACGATCCATTTCGTCTCCGACTAAGACCGACCGGTTCTGTCCTATTCGCCAAAACATCAGAACTCTTGGTAGCCAAAGAGCAAACTCTGCAACACCTGCTGCTGCTAACACGTAGATAGAAAACACGAAAAATGGCAACGCTCGCGCGTTGTAGACGGCACCTTGGGGTAGAAATACAAAAGACAGTACCGAGACGACCGCAACGATACTGAACGTAACACCTAGGCGCCTCCTTTTATAAATTGAAAATACCACCCCTAATAGAGCCAAGTAGATCCAAGGCCTCAAGGGATTGGGGGCCAAAGATTGAACATAAGTAGTAACCTTTGTCCATCCCATAGATGTCGTATAGTAGATATTGGCAGCGAACGGTATCAGCCACAGAGCACATATCAGGGCACCCAATGTCCCCGCTATCGCCAGACGGACTAGTTCCAACCGCTCCTTACCAAAGAGCACGTATACTATCGCCACCACTGCGACGAAGAAGGCTGGAAGAAGATGAGATAGCGCTGTCAAGGCATAGAGAACCGACGCCAAAGCTACCTTCTTATTAGAGTTCAAGCCGCTGAAGACGACCGCCAAAAACCCTACGCCGAAGGCTAGCGCCACCGAGAACGAGTACTCACCAGCAAGTGTTGAGGCAATATTCCCACCGTCAATCGTATAGGTCCTATCAAAGAGATACCCTAAAGACGCCAGTGACAAAAGTGTTGGGTAGGGTTCCCTCAGTCGGGCGCTACGACCAAGCACATACATAAGCGGAGGTAGAGCAAACGAACCGCTAAGAGTCATCAACTTGAAAGCCACGTCATAGGGGATTACAAATGAAAGTAGGTCGACCATCAATGGAGGTAAGGGAAAGTAAAAAGTGAGTAAAGGAAAGCCGTTGTACCAGATACGCGACCAGCCACTTATCTCGAAGTGTGAAAACACGTCCTTCCACGCAAAGTATGGAACGATAAAATGTGCTCCGGTGTCACCGCCGGCCGTAGTAGTATTGGCGAGGATCAGTGAAGGATGAAGAGAAAAGAACACAAACAACGAGCAGCCAATGGCGATGAAGATACCGTAGTTTCTCTTAATGAAAGAGTACCTACCCCCTATTGCACTTGGCGAACTCACGTCGTCGTGTCCGCCGGAGAACTCTCTCTTTGGTGACTCCGAAATCTGCACGGGTAAAGCCTACCTAGCTCCGACTACTGAGAGAGCGAACGCTTAAGTTAATCTCAGCTTTTTCGCTAACGCCTAGTCTGCGATGCAAGGTATAAGACCTCGTGCACCTGGGAGGTCTCGCCGTCTCGATTCCACCATCTTGACTCACACGCCGAGCAGCTTCTCAAAGTTACCTCGTGTCCTGCAACCCTTAGCGATATCTCTACGAGTGAGGTTTCATGACAGTTTGGACAAATGTTAGACAACAATCAAATCCTCCACAGATCTGCTCATTTGAGCTTTCCCAACTATGTATCTTCGGCACAGGCTGTCCGTTTCTTTAGCAGTTACCAGCCACAAACGTCACATATGACAAAAACACACCTAACGCACACTCACTAGAGCAACAAAAGCGACCAAGTTGAAACTCATGTGGGTAAAGATAGACATACCCAGTCTTCGGGTTCTATACGACATATAGCTAAGAACCATACCCACAACCCATAACCCCAAAAACTGGAGAGGTTCAAAGTGTGCCAGAGCGAAGAACACGCCAGTTACAACGACCACCAAAACGCCTCGGATTCGTGAAGCCAACTTCGCCGACAACGCCTCCAAAGACCTCAAGGTAAGTCCTCGGAAAAACAGCTCTTCCATAATTGGAGCACCAACGACGATGATTGCAAAGACAAGAGCTTCTCCACCCGATTTTCCAGAGCCCACTAAGGTCTTCGCAGGTTGTGAAAGCGCCTTCGCAAAAGAAGGATTGCCGGCCTCAAAGGGGAGGTACAGAACCGGCAGCACCACCAACTGACAGAACGCGCCAATCGCCAGCCCGAAGGGAACATCGGGCCACAACTTAACCTTGAAGCCATAGTCTTGAATGAAAGAACCAGAGCCGTATCTGCGTACGCCGATAACTAGTGCTCCGAGAAATACAATCCAAAGGCCTACCTCATCGGCCGCAAGTATAGGTGCATTCACGACAAGGTGAGTCGTACTTTGACCTTGAACCAGAGCAACGATACTCGCTGCTAAAGATGCTACCAAAAGTCCTAAAGGTAGGGATATAAGAGGAAGCCAGAAAGGAAAAGATTTTTTCTTAGGGGAGGAGTAAGAAGGAGGCTCTTGCATAGGAAAACCTTACCCTACTAGGATCAACTCCCCCACTTACATGTAAAAGAAAGATAATTTGAGGCTTTGAGTATTCTTAGAGAGCGTCTAAAAGCACCTGTTATCGCCTAAAAGCGCTTAACATCTATAAGTATGAGTCGCAACTTCAACGACATGAGGTCAACAAATAGTCAAAAGCCCCGTCCTTCTGCAGACCAAGGCTGGAGATGGATAGCCATCGGTATCTTTATCGTAGCAGGAATATTCTTCCTCTACTCCTCGGTGTCTACGCGTACAACTAGCCAACCACTTAGCTACAACACCTTTGTAAAAGATGTATCGAGCAACCAGATAGCCTCGGCAGTCATCGACAACACGACAGGAATAATTACAGGTACACTAAAAAATGGAACCGCATTTACCGTAAACGGACCATTGCCAGAGATCAGTACCGAAGTCGCTCAGCTCCAAAAAAACAACGTCAACTTGAGTTTCTCGAACTCCTCATCAAACCTTTTGGACTCTTTACTTTCCTATGCACTACCATTCTTGCTCTTTTTAGGAATAATTATCTGGTTCAATAGGCGAGCACAAGGCCAGATGTCCGGAATCATGTCGATCGGCCGGTCAAAGGCAAAGCTATACTCCGCAGAGCGACCGCGGACGACCTTCGACGACGTCGCTGGTTACAACGGAGTCAAATCTGAAATCAAGGAGGTCGTGGATTTCCTCAAGTCACCGATGAGATTCACGGCTATAGGAGCCCGAACTCCCAAAGGCATTCTACTTGTTGGACCCCCAGGAACAGGAAAGACGTTACTTGCACGAGCAGTTGCAGGCGAGGCAGGAGTCCCCTTTTTATCCGTTAGCGGATCTGACTTCATGGAGATGTTCGTAGGCGTGGGCGCAAGTCGAGTACGAGACTTGTTCCAGACAGCTCGAAAGCAAGCTCCCGCAATTATCTTTATCGACGAGATCGACTCGATAGGCAGAAAACGTGGTGCTGGCCTCGGGGGTGGGCATGACGAAAGAGAACAAA
>JAKBGL010000085.1 GCA_021833085.1 Actinomycetes bacterium
GGCGTCATGAAAATCCCAAAGCGTGGTTGTTGACCGTAGCTAAGAACCTGATAGCGGATCACTATCGCGATAGCTCCAGATCCGCTAGAAGGGCCTCTGAGATCGGACTTTTAACACTACCCCAAGGAGGAGACTCAGCCTTTGGCTATGAGAGTTCGGAACACTTAGAGGAAATCCTTAAACTCCTGTCAGAAGATCACCGAAATGTGCTCATGTACTGCGTGATTGAGGGATACAGCACACAAGAGGCTTCTGAGATATTAAAGATCCCTTCAGGTACAGTAAAGTCAAGACTGTTCTACGCTCTCAAGGATCTTAGGGTAAAGCTCTCAGAGAGGGAGAAGTCCATTGAATCTGAGTAGGCAGTGTGAATTTAGCTTCGAGCTGGCTCCTTACATTTTGGGAGAGCTCGGGGAGGCCGATCAGAGGTCGGTGCGCGAACACGTTGTGGGTTGTTCAGCGTGCAGTCGTGACCTCGAAGAGTTCTGCGGTACTATCTCATTGCTCGAGTGCAGTCCTACTCGCCTCGGTCAAGAGGCGGCACCTCAGGTTATTGAGTCAACTAAGAGACGAGATCGCTCAGAAAGCTTGCTCGATAGGCAAAAGTCAAAGCGGTGGCTCGCTGTCTCTTTAGTCGCTGCGGTGGCAGCCGCACTTGGCTTTGTCGGAGGCAGTGCATACTCTAACGTAGGGGCAAGGACCGTTGACTTGCTGCGAGGCAGCCAAAACGTAGGATATTCAACTGTTATGTTCCAGTCGATGAGTTGGGGTACCGAGATGCGTTTTAAACTTAGTGAGATCCCAAAGGTCCCAGAGATAGGTGCCTGGATAAAGGCTGAAAATGGAACCCGGTCGACGATCTGCTGGTGGCCCTTGACACCCTCTGAGACTTCTGGTATTTTCGTCGCGTCAACCCCACTTAGCTATGCTCAAATTAAGTCGATCGGCATCACCACCAAGAGCAATCGCTCGCTATGGTGGTCTCCTGTACGTAGTACATCACGGTAGTGATTTTGAGTAGATTAGGGCGAGTCTTTATGGTGACACAACGCTACTTTTTGGGCTTGTGTGGTATCTGAGTAGATGTTTTGAAAGCGCTGTTATCTGTTGATCGATCAGATAAGTTCTACATGAACTTTCAAGGATTTACCCAGGAAAACTCGGTACTTTGGAACTGCTATTGAAGTACTGTTCGAATTGGTTGCTGTTTAAAGGCTGGGAGCATAGTTGAGTTCTGCTGTATTTTCCCCCTCTACCTCATTGGGTAACAAGGGATCACAAAGACGTAGAGCGACTTCGTCTGTAGGAAAGAAACCCTCGACCTTTGGGTTTTATCTGGCACTTGTGGTTTTGGGTGTGGGTTCTGGAGTCGTACTTGGCCTACCGTTAGTGGATGGAACCCTGACTGAGTTAAAGGGAAAAGGGGGCGCCGCTATCTTTTTGGGTTCCGTTACTGGCCTTTTAGGGACTTACCTAGCTCTTGTTATGGTGATACTGGCGAGCAGGACACCTATCTTGGAGCGAGTTCTGGGTCAGGTTGGTGTAATTAAGTGGCATAGATCACTTGCACCGTGGCCGATAGTTCTGCTTAGCGCTCACGCTGTGCTGTTGACGCTGGGTTATGCAGAGGCAGCCAACTCTGGAGTTGTAAAGTATTTAGGTGTCTTGTTCAATACGTTTCCGCACCTTGTCACGGCCACGATAGCCCTTGGGATAATGGTTGTGATCGGCCTTATATCAATAAAGCCAGTAAGGGAAAGTATTCCAAGGGAGTACTGGTGGCTGGTCCATCTTCTCATGTATTTGGCACTGATACTGGCGTTTGCACACGAGGTTGTACTGGGACCCTCTTTTGTAGGACATCCTCTTGCTCAGGAGACTTGGACTGGTGCTTGGATAATCGCAGGCGTACTTGTAGCTTTCAATAGGATTTTGGTCCCTAGCTACCGATCCTTTAAACACAAGTTGAAGGTGGTTGAGATTGAGAGGGAAGGTCCCAATGTCGTCTCGGTCATCATGGAGGGCCAAGATCTAAATAAGTTGAAGATCTCCGGTGGACAGTTTATGGAGTGGAGATTCTTAACAAAAGGTAGGTGGTGGCAGGCTCACCCATTTACGGTATCGGCTCGTCCACGGGGTCAGTATATTAGAATCACTGTCAAGGCAGTTGGAGACTTCTCGTCGGATCTAGCAAAGATTCCAGTGGGCACTAAGGTATTTTTTGAAGGTCCCTATGGTTCCTTTACAACCCACTCAGCCAAAGTTACAGAGAAGAAGATCGCTATCTTTGCGGGCGGAGTCGGTGTCACAGCAGCGCGTGCACTTATAGAAGATCTCCCATCTAAGTCGGCTCCAACTGTGATCTACAGGGTCTCTTCTGAAGAAGACCTAGTTCTCTTGGACGAGTTGGCGGAGCTCGTAAAGTATAAGAAGGGATCACTGCACACCGTCGTAGGCTCTCGTGGAGAGGTCACCATGGAGGATCTTGTGAAGAAAGTAGAAGACTTAAGGGATAGGGAGATCTTTATAAGTGGGTCTGATGGGTTCGTTGAAGAACTTCAAAGAGCCCTTCTTCGCGTCGGAGTCTCATTTAGCGCACTACATGAAGAGTCGTATAGCTTGTGATGGAGGTTGTTGGTTGAAGAAGCTTTTCACGGTAGTTGTAGCAGCGATAGGAGGGTTCTTTGGAGTTACTTTGCTTCATGGAACAAAAAACTCTGCCCTCAGTACAAGTACCACGTTGACCGATAGCAAACAAGGTGGAACAACGACGGTAAAAACGGGGTCGGTTTCACCAAAAAAATCTACGACAGCTGCCCCTTTGGCGAGTACCCCAGTTGTAAACGGATCGGCCGTTGGGAAGAGTATCAGCTATGGGTACGGCCAGATCTCAGTAAAGGTGACCGTTGCCAAGAACAAGATCGTTGATGTCGGAGTAAGCTCCATCAAGACCTTGGATGCTTACTCTACCCAGCTTGAGCAGCAGGTAGTCCCAACACTTCGATCTGAGGTGTTTAAAGCGAACGGCACTCATATTCTCCTTATCACAGGTGCAACCTATACAAGTGAGGCATATGCGATGTCTTTGCAAAATGCATTGAACCAGCTTCACTTTAAATGATTGTTCGTCCGCTAGAGGCTATGGGTACAGTATTTAATTTCTTCGTAGACGCCGTAGACGCCGTAGACGCATCCGAAGAGAGCTTACAGCATGCGATAGACGAAGGTGCAAAGACGATAGCGGAGGTGGAAGCGCGTTTTAGCACTTGGATCCAAGACTCAGAGCTATCGAGGTTTAGGCGAGGCGAGATCCAAGAACCTTCAGATGACTTTGATGAGGTCATGTTGCTAAGTTACCGAGCATTAGAGGTAACTGGAGGATACTTTGATCCGTGGACTTTGGATGGTGGCTACGATCCGACAGGCTTGGTGAAAGGTTGGGCCATCGGAAAGGCACTTGAGACGCTTGCAAGTTGTGGTGTCGAATCGGGTGGAATTAATGGTGGTGGCGACGTGGCGCTGCTTCCAGGTTGGAAACAGGAGGTGGGTGTCCAACATCCGCGTAATCGAGAGGCCATCTGTGCGGTTTTGGAGGTGGAATCCGCTGTAGCTACATCTGGGATCTATGAACGAGGAGCGCACATAACTAACCCACTTGGTGACGAGATAGCAGCAGTATCTGGGACTGTCGTCGGTGAGGAACTCTGGCTCTGTGATGCCTTTGCAACAGCGTTAGTCGCAGGAGGTGAAGAAGTACTGTTTTTAATTGAACGGTACCCAAACTACGAAGGATTCTTTATCAATCAAAACGACGCTTTGATAAAGACATCAGGTCTTATCTTACTGGACTCTTCTACTTAGTAGTTCTTCCCCTAAGTGCCAAGAACAACTCTACGCAATCGTGAAAGTTACGTAATGAGATGCCGAGTTCTGCCTCGACTTTTTGAACACGATATCGTAAGGAGTTCGGGTGGATGTTCAGTTCTTTCGCAGCAGAGTTAATGTCTAGGTTGTGATCTAGTAAGACCCGCATTGTATTGATGAGACTTGACTGATTCAAGATAGGATCTAAGTGTCGAAGGCGTCGCTGTCTTAGCGAATCTTTAGGAACGTAAGACTCGACGTACTCCGTGAGAGAAAGCTCTTGGAAACTTCGTACTTGAGTTCCATATAAACCTGGTCCCGAGCTGTTCTCTCTTAAGAGGGAGACGCAGTACTCAGCCTCTCTCGTCATCTGCAAAATACACCTCAGTCCACTGTAGCGTTCAGAGATGCCAATGAGATAGGTGTTTGTTTCTGCTAACGTCTTGACGAACGTTTCAAACTCTGAGGGTTCTTCTTGTATATATAGAGTGACGCCCCTGGGAGGTAGGTCAATGAGATAAGGAGACTTTAGATGGCTTACAATCGTAGTTGCAAGTTGATTTAACTCACTCATCGTCAAAGTTCCTCGGATGGGTAACTGTTCTGGTTCGATGTAAAGAGTCCATCCGGGAGACTCTGTCTCGATACCAAGAGAAAGTAGACTTTCAATAGAGTGTCGTCGCAATGCGGTGTGGGACTCTGTGGGGTTATGTTGAGTAGATGTAGTCATCAACTCTCGCATGAGGGAACGTCTTTTAGTATCGGTCGTTCGTAGCCTACTTTGTTGTTGCTGTAAAGTGGCGGCTACAAGGTGAGCAGTTGATCTCAAAAGAGGCAACCGAAGATGAGCTGATGATCCGGACTTGGTGGCATCGAGTGTAACGAGCCAACCTAGTATGGCACTTCTATTTCCTACAGATATGGCAGTTCCGGCGAGATTAGAGGTCGTGAAGTCTATAACTGCTGAGACGTACTCGGCGGCTCCTACTTCGTCGTCGACTTTTTCGAGTTCGAACTCATCGGCAGGATCGGCAGTCCACGGTCGAAAGTGGTGTCCTAACTTATCTTTACGTTGAGAAGACGAAGCACTCTCTAGATGAGGTAGCTCTATCTGCAACTGTCGTCTTACCGCTTCTGCTATCTCCTTATGCTGATCCATGCTGGTGCTTCTTTGATTAGAGGCGATGACGTTGTAGCGTGGGTCTAAAATTACTACCTCTACCTGTAGGAGCTGGGCCATTCGACTGCATATCGAACTCAAAGGGGTGGGTTCAGACAGCGAAGATAGTAGGTAGTCCTGCATCGAAACAAATCGTAACAAGGTGTTTAGGTGGGGACTCGCTAGAGACTGATTGACGAACGCTATCACCTCGGCAAATCCCGTTGTGTAGGGGACCGTAAATATAGGAAACTCCAGTGCGACTGCCTCCTCGATGAGGGCTTTAGGAGTAGTATTGAAGTTTACTCCGAGCCCAAATCCAAGTGCGGTAATTCCGTTGGTTTTGAGTTCTTGTATGAGCTCTCTTTGTGCTTGTGGGCGTGACTTTAGCCTAAGTCCCGTGGTAAGAGCGATCCAGTTACTTGATACCCATCTTGACGGATTGGCGACCTCTATAGCGTGTGCACCGCTTACGGGTCGTTTGAGGTCGGTGTTGGTACCGACTACGAGACGAAGACCGAGGTATGTCTGTCCCAAGACGTCACCAAGAGCGATCTGAGAGGGGGGATCTTGAGCGTTTGTCATTGTTCTATCGCCTCGTGCCTAGGTTGAAATTGTGAAGTTGCACATATTTGCATACATATTTTTGTACTCCTATACTTTAGCAGCGACTTTGCGAACGAGTAAAAAGTATTTGAAAAATTCTCTCCAAAACGACCGATTAACTCTCACCCCCAACTAGTTTTATAACTCCCATTTGGTGGGTGGTACCAATCGAAGAAGTACCAGTAGCTCCTTGAAAACGGAATAGGGACAGACATGTAAGTA
>JAKBGL010000086.1 GCA_021833085.1 Actinomycetes bacterium
TGCAGATGCCTCAAGTATAGAACGCAACTCTCCGTAGTAGTCTTTTCGAGCATAGCTAGCAATGTGGTTCGTTTCATCAACGGAGGGCTTTGGATAAGCCAAGGCTGCGACGACGATCGACTTTGCATAAGGATAACTTGCGGTTATGTGGGTAGAGCGATAAGGATTACGATAGGTAAACTGCATCGAGTCGTTTCTCCTGGTGACTTTGCGACGCAAGAGAAAGTTCATTTCAGACTCAAAACCTAAGACAGACGTAACACCGACCGCTACTGCTCCACCACTCAAAATCTCATCAAATACCTCAGCCGTCAGAGCAAGCGAGGACTTTGATGCAATCGCTACGCTCTGTTCTCTTAGCATAGGCTCAACTCACCCTTGATTCACGAACTACGGTGAACCCGTCTAAGACCAGCCGCTTTAAGTTGATGCAGAAGGTCTCGCGGATCGACGAGAGCAGCTCCTTGCGCCAAGGCCTTTGATAAAAGACGTTCTGGAATGTCGTAATGGTCCTCCTGGAACGCATGTCTTGGGACCCCTAGCGTCTGCGCAAAGCTATGTAACTCATCCAACGATGAGTTACTGATAAGGTGCGACCAACGTTCTCCGTCTTTGTGCCACAGCGGTCGATCTATAAATACCATCTCTTACATCAATCTCAGTCGTACTTCTCAGTTTTCACTGACCCTGATTGCATCCCTAGTCCAATCAGCACCTTTTCGCTCTCCTCAACCATCTCAGGAGGACCACAGATATATGCAACACTGGAGTTAACCTCGTGAAACACCTCAGAGATCATCTCTTTGTCAATTCGACGATGATACCTAGCCCGAGGATCACCGAGCGACCTCGTAAAGGTGTGAGATACGCTGAGCCAAGAGTTCTCCTGACTTAGTCTCTCAAGCTCATCCCGGTATATGACGTATTCGTAAGACTTCGAGGAGAAAAGCAGATGCATCGGCACGTTCAGCCCTTTGCTCACGCCGTAGCGAATCATGGCCATCAATGGTACTACACCAGAGCCTGCCCCGATCAAGAGAACCGGACCTCCGTTCTCTTCGGTCCAGGTAAAGGCCCCATAAGGACCTCTAACCTCTAACTCCTGGCCGACAAAGCTCTCTCGCACCAACTTCGGAGATACAAGACCACCAGGCGTCTCTCTAATACCTACATCAACCACAGAGTAGTCAGGGAACGGTGATGATCCTACTGAGTAAGCACGCTGTATCGGCCTTGGTCTTCCTTCTATTGGAATCCTTATGTTGTAGTACTGACCAGGAAGGAAGGGAGAAGGATCTGGAACTTCAATCTGCAAAGTATTAGTCTCTGGGGTCTCCACCACAACTCCAACCACTTTACCAAGCTTCCAGGTCGGAGGCTTAGAACGAGCTTCACCAGGCCGAGATCTTCGTGTAGGTATTGGAACTTCCAGTTCTACGTCGCCACTTTTCTGTACATTTTCCACATAATTAGAATAATACCGACAAAGAGGTAGTAGATAGCCCCTTGGATATTAGTCACGAACTAAAAGGGATACTAGATCTCAGTCACCCACTTTGATGACTCACACCATCGGCATGAAACCTCTAAAATCTCGCGCTTCACTACCTCCTCACCCTCAACTCCTAACTCCCCACCGACACTAAAGTGATAGAAGGCCTTGGAGATAACGTCTGTCGTGACATCAAATCTGGTCACATTTCCACAGTTTGTACAACGATATCGAAGAGTTTCCACGCTAAGCACGTTACCTTTAAAGGTGTGTCCCTACGGCTGTCTAATGTGCACAAGTTCATAGTTCCAACGCTCAGAGAGCTGTCCGGTCTACATGAACAATACGACGGCAAAGTTATGGACCTAAGCGACGACTCCGTCTTGTCGATGCTAAAAGAGCTTGGCTCTGGTGAAGAACCTGACACGAATAGTATCGAAAGATCTCATCTTCACATCTACGAAGAGGGGGTACGTTTCGAGTTTATAGAGCTACAAGCACACAAGACGAACCCCTTCGTACACCTAGATAATCTCGATGTCTCCTGTTACGACCGAGACTACCAAAGCGCTTCTTATCGATTCGAGATGAAAGTCAGACACCTTGATGCGTGGGAAAGGGCCATAGATCAAGCGATATCAACGCTTACGAATGTCTCCGCTCCGATGGCACGGGCGGCCGTTTCGACCTTAGACAACATGATGAACGCTGTCATCGGGGAAGACCTTCCAAAACAGACAAAAGATAAGGCAGCCTTGGCGCTACGGAGACTGCGCGAGCACCTTGAAACGTTCGCGAGCGATTCAAACAACAAGCGCTCAGCAGCTCTGGGTCGAGAGAACCTTGAACGCTACCTCGGTGTCTTTGACGCAGTGAGCTACGATCTCAAAGAGATTGAGGAGTGGGCAGAACAAGAGGTCGTTAGGCTACGTAGGCTCTTGACAGAAGGCATAGTCAAGTCACGAAGATCTCTAAAGAATCCGACTCTCGAGTTAGACGATCTATTAGGCGACTACCCGCCTATGAATGAGGTCTACAAAGAAGCAGGAGAGACGATCTCAAAAGCACGTAGCTTCGTCGAAGAGAAGGAGATCCTCCCACCTCTTGGTGGAAACTGTAGCGTCGGACCCGCTCCTCTTTCAAGGCGATGGGCTATGGCTATGATGTCATGGAACGCACCTTACGAACGCCCAGCACCTGCAATGTACTACATAACTCCTCCGAATGACAGCTTCTCACCTGCTGAGACTGACGAGTGGATGCGAGTATTTTCAAGAACAACCCTTCCAGCGATAACTGTCCACGAAGTAATGCCGGGACACTTTGCCCACGGGCAGATGCTTAGGACCGCGAACTCCGATATTGCTCGAACCTTGTTCTCTAACGCATTCGTGGAAGGTTGGGCACACTACACAGAAGAACTCATGCACGAAGAGGGCTTTATGGAAGATGATCCTCGCTTCCAGGTTGGTGTAGCGCTTGAGGCCCTTGTGCGCATAGCTCGCGTACTTTCGACCGTTGCGCAACACGCCAACGGGTGGTCGGTCAAACAAGCAGCTACACTCTTTGAAGAGATTGCGTATCTTCGAGGACCCGCCGCTTACTCAGAGGCTGAGCGAGCGCTGTTCGATCCAACCTATGCACGGTACTCGCTCGGGAAAAAGGAGATACTTAAGGTTCGATACGACTCTCGAGCGACACTTGGAGGTCGATTCCACCTAGGTCGATTCCACCAAGCGCTCTTACGCTACGGGTCCCCTCCTCTTGGGCTTCTTTCAAAGATCGTCGACGAGTCCGCTCAATCTGAATGATATAGCGCCTACGGTGCTTCAATAGCTAGACACAACTACGGCATCCACAGGCGCTGGGCACTTTGTACCTCAAGAGGGGCTAACCACTTGAGAGCTCAAGAGAGCGATACTTTTATCGAACGTATGTATGATAGCAACCGCTTTAAAGTACAATACTATAGTGCAGCTTACGTTAAATTACGAACTAAGCGAGTTATCTAAGGTTAGTTTCTGCGTGCTTGACGTAGAGACTACGGGTAGTGACCCAACCTTATCATCCCTTACGGAGATAGCCGCCGTCAAGGTTATCGGTGGAGAGATCGTCGACCGGTTCGAAAGCCTGCTACGTCCGGAACATAAAATTCCGCAGCGAATAGTAGCTTTAACTGGAATCAGCGATTCAATGGTTCATAATGCACCACTTGAAGAGGACATCTTGCCACAGTTTCTGGAGTTTCTGGGAGACTCCGTGCCGGTAGGTCACAACGTCAACTTCGATCTCCGTTTTATAAACGCAGCCTGCCTGCGACTAGGGTTAGATCCACCTTCTACGAAACATCTAGACACACTGTCTCTAAGTCGGAAACTTCTCGTTGGAGAGGTAGATAACTTTCGTTTAGGTACCCTATCTGAGTACATAAAGACCTACCATCGTCCTTCGCACCGAGCCATGACTGACGTTTTAGCGACCGTAGAACTCCTACATGTGCTCATAGAAAGAGCTGGCCAAATCGGTATACATCACCTTGAAGATCTTAGGTTCATACCGGCGATAGGGAAAAGACGTTCTGGCGAAAAAGTATCAATGGCGGCCAAGCTGCCTCATTGTTGCGGCACTTATCTCTTCCTAGACGAAACTTTAAACCCAATCTACGTTGGGAAGGCTTCTGATATTCAAAGCAGGGTTCGCAGTTACTTCGGGTCAGAACAGCGTAGGAAGATACCTGTGCTCCTTGAGCGTCTCTATAAAATCGACTACATCGTGACGCCTTCAACGCTGGAGGCAGAGATTTTGGAGCGACGCCTAATTCGAACCTTTCAACCAAGATTTAACTTCCAACAAAAAACTCAAGAGCTCTGGTGGCTTTCGCTTGAACAAGATAAGGCTTTGGAAAGTACAGCTTTCCCTCCCGACACCTCGTTCCACAAAGATCCATCCCTAATAGGACCTTTCTTCTCAAAACATGCGACTCGGGCCGCACTGCGAGCGTTACGAGAAGGTGGTAACGCCAACTTGAGCGGCAAGGACCTACTCCAAAGAAGTCGGTGGCTCGAAGAGCTGCACATCAATCTTGAGTCCCAGATGCAGACTTACGCTCATCGTCGAGAGTTCGAAAGAGCGGCACTGTTACGAGACGACGCAAAGACGTTACTTACAAAGTTTGCAACTACATATCTCCTAAGAGATATCTGTTCACTCTCATTGGTTGAATTTCATGAACTAGATAGAACCTGCACTATTTCAGCTAACTATGGACGATTTAATCTAGGTTCGAACAGTCCTTGGATCAGACGTTGCCAAGAGTCCGTCAACGATCTCTACTTTGACTCTACTATGGCCGCATACGGGTTACTTAAAGGCACTTTGACCTCAACTACGTCGCTAGCATCGCTATTTAAAGCCCAGTCCATACATACAATTGCAAAGGGGTTCGCTCCTAAGGTGCCTAACTGACTTTTTATGTTAGGCGACCCATCAAGACGCTAGCGAATCGATTTGTTACTCGTAGCAAGAGTCAAATAGCGTTAGGACCTTACGACACGAGTCAATCTAAAGAGTCGCTGTTAGAGATAGCAATCAGTCGCTCAAGGGCAGTTAAGGCCGTACCTTGGCTCACAGACTCTCGAGCAAGTTCTACACCCTCTGCAATCGAGTCAGTCACGTGAGAGACGTACAGTGCTGCTCCCGCATTGAGAAGGAGGATGTCGAGCTTAGGGCCCTTTAGTGAACCTTCCAAAATTTGAACAAGCTCATCAGCGTTTTCTTTGGGGGTTGCCCCTACAAGCTCCTCGATAGAACATAGTCGAAGTCCAAAGTCGCTTGGATCTAGTTCATACCGTACAATACGGCTCGACGACTCGTCTCCCTCTCTCATGATCTCGGTCACTAACGTCGTTGACGTAAGAGATACCTCATCGAGTCCGTCCGTGCCATAGACAATAAGAGAGCCTTGTGCCCCGAGGTGTTGAAGCACTCCTGCTACTACATCTACCATCTTTAGATCGGAGACTCCAACTAGCTGGAATGGCGTGTCCGCAGGGTTGACTAAAGGGCCCAAGAAGTTAAAAGCAGTAGGAACCTTTAGCTCCCGCCTTACAGGAGCCACATGGGCCATAGCAGGATGATAACTCGGAGCAAAACAGAAGCCAATTCCGGCTTCTTCAACACAACGGCGAACCTGTTCAGGCGATATATCTATGTCAACACCTAGTGCCTCAAGAACGTCAGCAGAACCGCTCTTAGACGACGCGGCTCTTCCACCGTGCTTGCATACCTTCCCGCCTGCCCCGG
>JAKBGL010000087.1 GCA_021833085.1 Actinomycetes bacterium
CGGCCGATTTTATCATCTCCAAGGTAAAGGAAGGTCATCCACCTTCAAAGATGGGTTTACTCTTCGCACAGCCAAACCATTACCTGCCATATTGGGAGATTTTGTGTTCAGAGATGAGTGATTTAAAGACTAATATCGTTGAAGACGCCTCTGGGGACGCTGGACACTCGCAGGTGTCTTTCTACTCTTTGTTCAATTCCCTTCAGTCCGAAAAAGTCCGACAGCTTCCAGTTGGACAGCTGTTACAGTCGTTCCTAGTTTGGGTAGACTCAGACTTTAGTAGGGTCGAATTTATCGATCGCTTCCCGGGAATACTTTCCAATATAAATGAGACAATATACGATAATGAGTGTCGAACCTTTGAGTTCTGGGACTTGATTACTACCGAAGCTAACATCTACAGAGGGAGGCAAGAGTGGCAGTCTCACCTTGAATATCTAAAACAACTGTGGGGGAGTAGGAGACGCCCTATCTATCTAGGTGGTCGAGCCTTAACTAAGGGTGAGACGGAGACCGTCTTGAAGCAGCTCTCTCGTCTAAGTGACTTCATTGACACATCATTTAAACTTTTCGACCGACTTCAAGGTGGGACGTTCGCGAGCATGGCAGATGCGATCATCGAGTACATGAGAGCACTCGTTAGACCAGCAAGAGTGACGACTAAAACCCCTAGCATTCTCGATGGATTTGAAGAACTTATTGAATTCGCAAACGAGTTGAATGTACTTGACTCCCTTGCCCTCGACTCCTCTTTCGATACTCTCCAGCTACTACTACAGAACTTTCTTGAGATGCGTGTCAGAACACCGAGTAGTTCGAGACAGCTAGTTACGGTAGCTCCTTTGATGTCTACGCTTGGTACAAGCTTTGACTATCTTGTTGTCGTTGGTATGAACGATAATCTGGCGTCTCTTGGGGGTAATGCGTCATCTTCTTTTGACGACTACAGCGTTGCTACGTTGGGACTTCCGCTTTTAACTTCAAAAGAATTTGGAGATCGAGCACTGACGCACCTAGTTATGTTAATGCGGTCGAGCAGGGGAACTCTAGTAACCTTCGATAAAACCAAAGTGAGTACTGGTGGCGAGGTTAGCGAGTCGATTTCACAACTGCTCGAAGTTCTAACCAAAACGGACGGGACAGCCAAGATCGAGTCTGCAGCTATGAAGCTGCAGACTCGTACCGAAGAGTTGCGTCAACCACTCTCAATAAAAGATTTACTGATACTCATAGACGAGGTGTCGCAACTCCTTGAGTTGGAAGCGACAAGCTTTACGTCTGAAAGACTACAGCCAGCGTTATCTAACACGCGTGAAGTTGAACGTAAATTCAAATCTAGAGAGGCAGAAGAGGGGCTTGACCTCGACTATATCGACCTGGTTGCCCTCTCAGAGGGCACACACCTTAGAGACTTTCCAATTCAGCAAGGACGAGTTAGGCTATCGCCAAGCCAACTAGAGTCCTACGTCAAGTGTCCATACGCTTTCTTTGTAAACTCAATACTAGGGGTATCATCCCCTGATCGTCCCGAAGATACACTCTATATGAGTCCACGAACTATGGGAGAGTTGATCCATGGGGTGATGGAGGAGATTCTTCGAGAAGCTAGTGACGACCAACTCGATACCGTTCACGCTATCTCTTTGGAACGCCTCTTCGAAGAATCTGATCGTCTCCTAAGGTTGAGATTCGAGGAGCTCTTGAAAACTGGACGTGTGGGAAGGAGAGCCTTCGAGTCGATCAACTTCAACAAGGCAAAGGCGAACATACGTCGTCTGCTAAAGGTACTCGACTCTCAGGTATCGTTAGAAAAGGGAATGGAGTTCATAACTGAACTTCGTTTTGACGAGATTGACCTGGACAGAAGTATCAGCTCTATCAAGAACGAGCTGCCAGTCGTCTTTACAGGGAAAGTCGATCTAGTCGTGGATCAAGGTTCATGTAAAGATAGACAGCTTCTGGTCGTTGACTACAAAACTGGATCAATAGAGACCTATAGGGAGATAAGCGACAAGACCCCCACGGCAAAAGGTGACAAGTTTCAGCTGTTCATCTACGCATTAGCAGTCGCAAAGCTATTTCAAGTACCGATTGATACTATTACCACAAAGTACTGGTTTTCCTCAGTGTTTTCGGGACAAAGAGTAGTTGAGGTGAACTTTACCCCCGACTCACTGAAAGTAGCGGGCTCAGAGGTTGAAAAAGTCGTGAACTTGATACTTCAAGGAGCCTACATGGGAAGGTCTTCACCAAGACTCACTAGACATGGAAGTTGTGAGTACTGCAATCCGAAGGGGCTAAAGGACCCTTCGCTTGAAAGAGTCTGGCTATGGCACCTCTCAAATCTGCTGAACGCTTCCATAGCAGTACCCAACGATTGGTTAGACAACGTGAGAGAGGCTGCAAGACAGGAGGGGAGTAGTTGATTCTTGAAGATGAGATAAGTAGAGCACGGATTAAAGACGACCTACGCACCTCTCTGTTTGTTGAGGCTGGAGCCGGTAGTGGAAAGACTACTGCACTGGTAGGTCGAGTTCTCTCTCTAGTGCTTGAGGAGGAGACAGATATACGCTCGATAGTCGCAATCACCTTCACTGAAAAAGCAGCAAATGAGCTCAGAGAACGGCTGATTTGGGAACTAAAGGCGGTCGCTAGCGACTCTAAGCCTTCTAGTAAGGTTCGACAGCAACGCGCCGTTTCGTCTCTCAACGTCATAGACCAAGCACCAATAGGTACTATTCATTCGTTCTCCCGTCGTATACTTACTCGTCTCTCTTCTCTTGCCAATCTTCCTGCAGAGATTGCAGTTATGGATACAACGGAGTCTGAGATCGACTTTGAAAAGCACTGGTCCCAATTCATGGAACAGGTTCTTTCAAGAGATAGTCTAAAGAGTGTCCTTTCTATCCTACTCCATGCAAAACGCTCTGACTCCTTACGAGATCTAGCTAAGGAGATGCTCAGAAGTAAGGTCGTAATTGACAGTGTTCGTCAGTGGTGTAGTGCAAAGGGTTCTCTGTTGCAAGATGAGGAGATCGAACTAAGTCTCAACGTAGTGTTGGATATCTTCAGAAAACAGCTGTTGCAACTAAAAGAAGTCGGACGGCTATGCAAAGATCCAGACGACTCCTTGCTGGGAGCGGTTACGTCGCTTGTGCAGCGTCTTGAAGATCTACTTGACGAACCATCTAGCTTCGAAATTTTAGAGGTACTTACACGACTTCCTAATGCGAGTACCAACATCGATAGGTTTAGATTGCCGAGGAACATGGGACGCCAAAGTGCTTGGATGGGCAGCAAGAAAGAGCTCGTAGATAGCCTAAATCAGTTCGCAGACCAAATAGCAGCAGAGGTATACGAACTTATAGATACCGCTCTTCGCACTTTCATCTTCTATCTGACCGATTTTGTCATTGACTATCGAGATCAAAGACGTTCTAAGGGACGGCTCTCATTCGACGATCTCATCGACTTTAGTATCGAGCTTCTTTGTGATCCAATAGTTGGAGTTAAAGCGAGACGAGTGCTATACAACAACTTTAAAGTTGTGATGCTCGATGAGTTTCAAGATACTGACCCAGCTCAGATCTTGTTAGCCTCCTTGGTGACGACACCATATACCGAGGCGTTCGATAGAAACTGGGACGTTGCGACTCCCACAGCTGGAAGATTATTTCTTGTGGGTGACCCAAAACAGGCTATCTATAGATTCCGCGGTGCGGATCTGTCAGTATTTTATAGAGCCCAGAGGCGATTGACGGAGGTGGGCGAGTCCGTAAAACTCGTTACAAACTTTAGGAGCACCAAGGGAGTCTGCGACTTCATAAACGACATCTGCTACCCCGTCTTTCAATTTGATAGGGTAGGTTCACAGACCAAGTCCTCGGTGACCTATGAACCTTTGCGTGCTGTGAGGATCTCAAGCTCAACTGGACCTTCAGGATCTTTTATTGGACGGAAGGCGCTTGGAGGTGAGAAAGACGTAAAGAAAACGCTGACAACCTCTGAAGTACGTGGTGCTGAGGCCCAAGCGACAGCTGCTGCTATTTTAAAGATCGTCGAAGAGAGATGGTCTATCCGTGAGAGCTTTACGGACGATGAACGTCCAGCGAGTTTCGGTGATATTACGGTACTTGTTCCTAAGCGCACTGCACTTTCTCAGCTTGAGGTGGCGCTCAAGAGCCTAAAGATACCTTATGTGCTTGATGTCTCTGTTGATATTCTTTCCACCCAGCTTATCCGCACGTTAATACTCACGTTATGGTCAATTTGGGACCCTGCTGACGAGGTCAATATAGTATCAGTGTTGAAGAGTTTCCTTTTCCATGTCTCGAATGAACATCTCGTTAGGCATCGCATTAAATGTCAAGGAACCTTTAGATATCTCGATAAAAGCTCCAACGTTTGCGCATGTCCGGTTGGCGAAGCGCTCTCTCAACTCGCTGCACTGCGTAGCGATCTAACGAGTGCACCGGTAAACCTATGTATAACAAAGGTGATCGATCACTTTACCCTGTTTGAGTCCACTAAAAGGCTTGAAGACTGGCAGACTCAGTGGAAGAGACTTGAGTGGTTTATAGATCAGGCGGTCTATTGGACCTCGACGACTTCAGACAGTCTAGGTGCTTTCTTACGTTACATCCAAAGACTGCTATCATCGAAGAACTACATTTTAGATAAAGCAGTAAAACACGTGGGAGATGATGCAGTAACCATATCAACGATTCATGGAGCCAAGGGACTTGAGTATCCAATCTGTATAGTTTCAGCGATGTCAACGTCGGTCGTGGGTTCGAACAACGCCGATACAGAAGTGCTTTTAGATAGCGATCATCAGATCGAGTATAAGTTCATGGGTCAAAGATCAAAGGGATACACGAGCTATCTAGAGAGACAAAAGAACGAAGATTTACTAGAGGCGCAGCGTTTGCTCTATGTTGCGTTTACTCGTGCGAGAGATCACCTGGTAGTGTCGCTCTTTAGAGACTACCAGGTAGATTTAGATAGTCTTCCATCGAAAGTTACATACGCTCAACTAGTATCCGCTTCGGTCAAAGAGCTTTCTGTGTTTGAAGATACCCCTGATCTTTTTGAGAACTTAGATACGATACGCAAGTATGCAGAACGTACTAGAGAGGTAAGGAGTGATGCTCAGTACCTCTCAAATGCGCACCGTCTCCAAGTTCGCGATAGCGATCGTGTCCATGAACTCATCTCGGAGTATGAAGATAACATCTTCAACCTCGCAAAAAACTATAAGGCTGTGATAGAACCTATAGGCGTCACGAGTGCATCAAAAAACGTGACTCGCTACCTAGGGGATGACTTTGAACGCTCTGGCGGAGAGGTGGAAGGTGGTGAAGTTCCTGATCTCCAGAGCCTCAATCGACCAGGTAAAATCGGATCTGCTCTTCACTATCTCTTGAAACTTATCGACTTAAATGATGTGACAGACCTCCCTGCAGTAGCTGAAGTTGTCTGTAAGCAGTACGGTTGTCTAGAGTACTTTAACGAGGTCGTATCTATGGCGACAGCCGCCATGACCTGTACCACCGTTCGTAAGGCCCTAGATTGTGGAGCAAAAATTAATAAAGAGGTCTTTGTTTCTAGGATCTCTGACGAATCAAGAAGATGGTTCGAGGGTTTTATAGATCTTTTAATTGAGTATGAAGACCATGTAGAGATAGTTGACTTCAAATCAGCCGCTGTTTTACCTAAAGGTAGGGGAAGT
>JAKBGL010000088.1:0-708 GCA_021833085.1 Actinomycetes bacterium
GAGGCGCTAAAGCACCAACATACTAGCACGCACTTGTTCAAAACCGACATGGGGTGACCGAGGGGACTCGAACCCCCGACCTTCAGAGCCACAATCTGACGCTCTAACCAACTGAGCTACGATCACCATGTCGGAGGTACATCATAGTCGCCTAGATTACAACGCTCTCTCCTCATCGGCCTATTTCCTGGCGTCAAAATACTGTAGTAGCGGCTACTATTTATTGGGTCAAGCCCCTGTAGCTCAGTGGATAGAGCGACTGCCTTCTAAGCAGCAGGTCGCAGGTTCGAATCCTGCCGGGGGCGCCATCTTGTGCACATTTGAAAAATCGTAAGTGGCGGTTGCATCGGTAAAGAAAGGATTTAAGCAAAGCTTTTCTAATCTCAGCCACTTCGTCCGATGCTTTAGTATTGAAGTTAGAGTACCCAACTCCTAATGGTAAATCAATATGCGGCAGCCAATAGATATGGCTGCTCCTACTGAGCGATTAGCACGTAGCTACACTTTTGGAATGTACTTGTCTATGAACAAAACTCTTCAACGGTATGACCCTCACTCTCGATTAGGTGCAAGCCTATTGAATATCTAGTATCGTCAAATTCTGATGATCAAAGATTTCATCCTGTTTACAACCAGGACTACCTCTTAGGAACTCCGACGCGTTCGGCCTCTGAACGCGTCGCTTCCAGTTTCCCATCGCCTCTTTTA
>JAKBGL010000088.1:718-5671 GCA_021833085.1 Actinomycetes bacterium
AACCGATAGACCTTCATTTGGAAGAGGCGTAGTTAACTCACGAGAGGCTCGTAAACCGTCCAAAAGGAACACTAGGTATCGCTTCCACATGCTCTCGTCCACATATGCACAGTACTCATCTGCGGTTCCAATCATCGCCGTTACCACCACGATGTCAGTTGCAGAAAAGTCAGACCGCAAGTATCCAGCCCGTTTTGCACGATCAACTATCTCGTTTACAGGCTCTTCGATCTGCTCTTTAAGCAGACGAACCTTTTCTCCGCCATAGTCGTTACTAAGCACTAGTTCTCTAAGGCCTCGATCCTTTGCTTCCATAGAGATCAATCTCTCAAGGAAGTTTACAAACCCTTTCCAGGGGTCATCAAACTCAAGAGAGTTCTTCGCTAGATCAAGAATCGCTTGCACCCTTTGTTCAAACAGAGCCTCAACAAGAGCTTCTTTACTAGGAAATCGCCTATATACCGTACCTACTCCTACGCCAGCGTGACGAGCAATATCATCAAGAGTAGTTTGAAGTCCATATCGTGCAAAGAGCTCCCTAGCAGACCTGAGGACTCTTTCCCTGTTTACTTCAGCGTCTTTGCGAAGTGGTCGAGGGCTCAAATCACCCATCTCAGTTGCCCTACCCACCGCATCTTTGTCCACGAGCATTAATATAGCATTTATTTAGAAGTGGAGGGAATATCTCCAGTTAAGGTTAGGTTGGAGTACATAAAGCGGAGACTACCACTCCACATAGAGAGGAGACTTTGGATGGAAACGTCAGAGACCGAGGAAGCTATTGAAGCTCACAAGTTAAAGAAAACTTTGGCCGAACTTGTTCACAAGAACAGGTGGTGGATCTTAGCCGTCGTCGCTACTGCTCAGCTAATGGTTGTTCTTGACGCTACTGTTGTCAATATTGCTCTTCCCTCCGCTCAGAAAGCTTTGGGATTCTCGAACGCGGATCGTCAGTGGATCGTCACAGGATATGCATTGTCCTTTGGCAGCCTCTTACTTCTGGGGGGGCGCATCGCAGACCTCTTTGGAAGGAAGATCACATTTATCATAGGACTATTCGGGTTTGCGATCGCTTCAGCTATCGGTGGAGCGTCAACTGGATTCCCGATGTTGGTCACTGCGCGAGCGGTTCAAGGCGCATTTGGGGCTCTTTTAGCCCCCGCTGCCCTATCTTTGCTAACAACAACCTTCACAGATTCGTCCGAACGAGGAAAGGCATTTGGTATCTACGGTGCTATCGCTGGAGCGGGAGGTGCTATTGGCCTACTCCTTGGAGGTGTTCTGACCGAATACTTATCGTGGAGATGGAGTCTGTACGTCAACCTAATTTTTGCCATCGCGGCTGCAGTAGGTGGAATCATATTCTTGAACAAGGATCACAGGGGTCAAAGACCAAAGCTGGATGTTCCCGGTGTGGTTCTAGCCTCTGCCGCCATGTTCTCAGTCGTATACGGATTCTCCCACGCAGAGACTTCAAGCTGGTCAAACAGTATAACAATAGGCTTTTTAGTTGCAGCGTTCGTGCTTCTTATAAGCTTCGTATTCGTGGAGACCAAGGTCTCGCATCCGCTTCTTCCTATGCGGGTTGTCCTTGATCGCAACCGAGGAGGATCCTATCTATCCGTCTTCATCGCATCGGTAGGTATGTTCGGCGTATTCTTATTCCTGACCTACTACCTGCAAGAGACACTGCACTACTCGCCCGTTATGACCGGACTAGCCTTCATTCCAATGATCGCTCTCTTGGTCGTATCCGCAACCGTTACAACGGCCAAGCTCCTACCAAGGTTTGGTCCTAAGTATCTCGTTTCGACAGGCATGCTAATCGCAGCGGTAGGCATGATTATGCTCGGCAGAGTTGGCATCAATAGTAGCTACATCTCAGTAGTGCTACCCGCACTGCTCATTCTCGGACTAGGCCTAGGTGGGATCATGGCGCCATCTATGAACACCGCAACCGCTGGAGTAACACCTGCAGACGCAGGAGTCGCATCTGCAACGGTTAATACATCCCAACAGATCGGCGGCTCAATCGGTACTGCACTCCTAAACACCCTGGCTGCATCTGCAGGAACTGCCTTTCTTGCAGGGAAAACTGCTAATAACCACATCCTAGCCGAAGCCGCTGTTCACAGCTATCTCGCTGCGTTTCGGTGGTCGGCTGTTGTATTCGTGGTCGGCGGCGTCATTGCCGGTTCCCTGTTGAAGACGGGCGCACCACAGGTCATAGAAGCAACTCAGCCAGTCGCGGTACATTAAGACCGCACCTGGGAGCTCTCGAGTACTTTCACGGGGTCCCCAGGGGCAGTTAATGGCTAGTCCGTCATAGCAAAGGTGTCCGGTTGCTAACGATATACACGGTCGCACTCCAAAGTCAATGTAGATAAGGTCTAAGAAGGAGTTTCAGAGTACGCAGTTAATGCTGTAGAGTTGATACGTCAAGTTATCGTTCTCTAGTCATTTAGAAAGCAACGGGCATAGAACCCATGATTCATTCAAAGCCCAAGCACTTCGTACTCTCATTGCGCCATAGATCAATTCTGAAAATTCTACTAGCAGCCACATTGTGGGGCTTGTCTGGAACTGCTGCTCAGGTACTTTTTCACAACTCTCACCTATCCACACTTTGGGTACTAGCCATAAGGACCGAGTTTGGCGGAGGACTACTCCTCCTATACCTACTAGTAACAAAGGGGACTAGCGAGCTACTAAAAATTGTCAGACAGCCAAAGGTTCTTGTCGGAGTCGTACTCTATGGAGTCTTAGCTTTAGGTGGAGTCCAGTTAACCTACTTCTTGGCTATATCACACGGGAATGCAGTCTCTGCAACGTTGCTGCAGTACGGCTCACCCGTCATACTTTTTGCCTGGAGTGTAGCGACTACCAAAAGAAGATCGGCTAGATACCTTCTGGAGTCATCCGCTACTTTACTACTGGCTCTTGCAGGGACTTTAGCCGTCCTAACTAACGGTAGCTTCTCAGCGTTTGCCATCCCTATTTCAGGTATCGTTTGGGGGCTAATCGCAGCGGGTGTCGCTGCGTTGTACATGAAAGCACCAACAAAGCTTCTGAAGGACTACGACTCTGCCTACATCGTTGCCATCGGACTAACCAGTGCTGGAGTAGTATTTTCTCCGTTTTGGTTCTTATCAGCACCGGTACATGCTCCAAGCTTGGCCGTCATCGGAATGCTTACGTTTATTATCATCGCTGGCACTTCAATTAGTTTTACGTTATTTATCAACTCTCTAAAGACCCTTCCTCCCTTTGAAGCAAGTGTCGTGTCATGTGCCGAACCCGTAGCTGCCGGAGCCGCTAACGTATTATTTTTAGGATTTCCTCTTCACTTCATAGCCGTCGTTGGAGGTGCAGTTACGATGACCTCAGTAGTGTTTATATCCTCGCGGCAAAACCGTCAGCAGCTAGAACCTGATAGAGACCTGCTATGAGTTCTTTTAGCTTGATAGCGTCTTTGATCTTTTGTCCATCCCTATCGACAATGTAAAAGGTATCTACCACGTCGACGCCCATGGTCAGAATCTTCGCATGCCGAATATCGAATCCCCGCATTGAAATCTCTCGAGCGAGTTCAAAGAGAACCCCTCTACGATCAGCAGTCCAGATCTCTACCACCGAAGCCAGATCGGAAAGATCGTCCAAAACAGATACTCGAGACTTAAGAACTCCTGAGTCTCGTCCATCTCTCCAATCACTTCGGTACGAGGTTGACTGTTTGAGTCGCTCGATCCTTTCAATCAAAAAAGTCTCATCCTTGAGAGCCTTCTTCAAAGTCATCTTGAACCTCTGATAGTTTGGTTCTCCGCCTGACCAAGAGCCGACCCTAAAGGCATCTACAGCCACTCCGTCACGTTCAAATGCGTCCGCGGAAACTACCGAGATACCCGACACCGCTAATGAACCCACCACAGTTGCGAAAAGACCTGTCTTATCACGCGCACCGACGTAGAGATGGTCATCAACGGCTACGACTGCATATCCTGAGTTAGCTTTCGTTATAAGTTCCTCAAGTACATATGGAGGTAGTTTTGGTTCTCTGGGTAGGTGGACGCCTTCGTGTAAAAACCGCCTCACCTTGAACTCAAGCTCAGATAGCAAAGATGTCTTCCACTTACTCCACGGAACCACACCAGTGGCTATCGAATCAGCTTCAGTAAGCACTACGAGAAGCTCTAAAACCTCGGAGTTCCCTATCTTTTCCGCTACAGTTTCAACTGTAGTAGGATCTGAAAGATCTCGCCTTGTAATAACCTCAGCCAGTAGCAGGTGGTGCTCGACTAAAACCGCTAATACCTCCGCGTCTTCCTCAGAAAAGCCTAGGTGGTCTGCTAAGGACCTAACGACCTCTCTTCCAATCTCCGAATGGTCGCCTACTCGCGCTTTCCCAAGATCGTGCAGTAGGGCCGCAAAAAGAAGAAGGTCCGTTCTATGTACGCGATCTCGCATCGAAGAAGCGACTTTGACTGTTTCGATTAGATGACGATCAACGCTATAACGGTGAAAGGCGTTCGGTCGTCGAAGAAACCTCATATCTTCCCACTCTGGCAAAATACTACACCAAAGGCGAGATGCGTCTAGAAGGTTCCAAATCTCAAGCAGCTGTTCGCCTCTTTGCAGAAGGCTTAAGAAGGCATTCCGATCTTTCTCAGACCACTTCTTTGAACTATCTAATCGGTAGCCTTCCCTTAGGTGTTCTAGGCTTCTAAGCGAGTGAGCTACTCCGTGTTTAAACTGACCTTCAATATCTAGGACTATGTCATGTACGGTTAGAGTGCAAGGTTCAGCATCTAAAGAGGGATGTGTTCGTGGTCGATCTGGTCTTGCGCGCAGATACAGACTCTTTCCACCCAAGGCACTCTGGTGCTTTTCATCGAGAGGTACCAGTGCTTCTTCCAATAACACAGAGACGCGCTGAGCATCTTTTGCGTATGGATA
>JAKBGL010000089.1 GCA_021833085.1 Actinomycetes bacterium
GAGTAGCCAAGATTACCTTATCGAAAGAGTCGTGGGACTCTCGCGAGACGACTTCAACCCCATGATCTGTAGTGCGTAAACCACTGACCGGGGTATCTGTCAAAACTATGGTGCCAGTGGACTTGAGGTATTGGCTTAATGACTTGATAAGAAAGTCCAACCCTAGTGTAAAAGATGCGAAAGGTGGAAGGAGCTTCCCTGGTTGTTCTTTTTGAGAGACTGATTGTAAGCCTTGTAGGAGGTCTAGGACTTGAGGTGCGGTGATCTGGGCGCTTGCACCGTGTATTGACGCTGCGTTGATGCCACCTATCAACGGATCTAAGACGTTGTTGGTATAACTTCTACCGATGTAGTGTTCCAAAATATTCCCGAGGTCATCGCCTCTTGCACGTTGATTTCGAGCTTGAGCGCTTCTCCACTTCGCAAAGGTGACTATTCGTTCAGTTGGCGTTAGGATCTTGTTGGCGAGAATATGCTTGTTTGCAGTTGGGAAACCTAGTGTTAGTCCTGTAGGTAGATGATGGAGAGCTTTTTTGCGGTAGATCAGAGCTCTATTTGCAAGTGGATGAATGAGTTGGTCTTCTACTCCTAAAGCTTCGATGATCTCGAATATCTCCGGTGATCGCGTGACAAAAGCATCTGGACCTTCTTCTATCAGTATCCCACCCACTTCGGAAGCTCGAATCTTGCCTCCTAAACGGTTGTCTTTTTCATATAGCGTTACTTGATGTTCTTTTGTTTGCGTGAGGAAAAAGGCAGCTGCCAAACCTGAAATCCCGCCGCCGACTACGGCAACTTTCATTTTAGATACTCCTCTACAAGTTCGAGAGACGGTTTGATCTCTCCTGAACGGATTAGGTGTCCGTTAGCATGGACGAACTCTACTAGAAGCGATAGATACTCGGGGTTAGCTTCAGGAGGAACCCCGTGTCCTAGATTGAAAATGTATCCTTCACAAACTTTGGAACTGTAGAGAACCTGAGCGGCTTCGCTTAAAACTGTTTTGGCAGAGGATTCGAGCACAGCGGGATCGAGGTTTCCTTGAAATGAGATGTTTCTATGGACTCTAGCTTTTGCTTCGCTAAGTGGAGTGCGCCAGTCAACACCAACTACTTCTAGATCCATGTCTGTCATATCTGCCAAGAGTTCTCCGGTTCCCACGCCAAAGTGTATACGAGGAAGTGCGAATCTAGACAGTCTCTCCAAGAGTGAGGCGGAGTGTGGTTTGACGTATCTACGGTAGTGGCTCGGGGATAGAGCTCCGACCCAAGAGTCGAAGATTTGAACCACATCCACACCAGCTGCAATTTGAAGCGATAAAAACTCGTAGGCGACTTCTACAAGACGTTCCATGAGCTGGTGCCATAACGATTCATTCTCGAACATGAGTGCTTTGGTCTTCGCATAGGTCTTTGACGGACCGCCTTCGATTAGGTAACTTGCAACTGTGAAAGGGGCGCCTGCAAATCCGATAAGTGGAACCTTGAGTTCAGTCTTGAGAACTTTAACCGCCTCTGAAACATAAGTGATTGAATCTCTAATTTCGGAGGGTCTAAGATTATCTAGGTCACGTTTTACTCTAAACGGGGAGTTGATTTGTGGCCCTTTCCCTGGAACTATATCCACCTGAACCCCCGAGCCTAAAAGTGGTACCATGATATCAGAGTACAAGACAGCTGCGTCAACGTTGTATCGCTTGACTGGCTGCAGGGTGATCTCGGCAACGAGGTAGGGATCCTTAATTACCTGAAGAATCGATCCGATACCCCGTATGCGTCGATACTCTGGGAGAGATCGTCCGGCTTGACGCATGAACCATATAGGTGTATGTCTGGGCTGTTTCCCCCACGCAGCTTCTAAGAAGCTTGAGTTTGATATCTGCTTTTGTGGGCGAGTTGCATCTTGGTGCTCTGTCATCTTATCTGTATAGCCTAAGCTCTTTTGAGTACTTTTGTAGTTCTCAACAAGAGGGGATTTGTGGTAAATCAAAAGGATCTGGATTTTGAGTCCGCTTACGTAAAGATGGCGTACGACAGATTAGAGGCTATCAAAGAGCAAGCTCGTGTTGCGATGGATCAGGTGTTAGAGGTAGAAAAGGGGGGTACCCACCAGGCTAAAGTCGAGCGTGACGTGATAGTAAGGTCGTCATTGGCTCGGCTAGATTCTCTCGACATTGGTGATCAGGCGTTGGTTTTTGGGCGCATAGACTTTATTCCTCCTGCTCCACTTTCTGAAGGTGAATCTTTCCATATTGGGAGAGTTTCGGTGAACTCGGAGTCGATGGAGCCCTTGGTAGTTGACTGGCGAGCGCCGATAGCGGAAGCTTTCTATAGAGCTACCGGAAAGGACCCTATGGGAGTACACTTGCGTCGTCATATTTTTTGTAGTCGCGACGTAGTTGAAAACGTCGAAGATGAGATTTTGATGAGGTCTTTGGAAGACGACGGTAGTGATAATGCCGAGGTGCTATCACCGAGTGCGCTTTTCGCCGCGATCTCTAGACCACGTTCACAGTTCATGAATGATATCGTTTCTACGATTCAGGCTGAGCAAGATGAGGTTGTTAGGCACCCACTTTCAGGAGTTTTAGTTGTGCAAGGGGCTCCGGGCACAGGAAAGACAGCTGTCGCTTTGCACAGGGCAGCCTATCTCATGTACACCTACCGATGGCGTTTTGAACGCCAGCCTCTGTTGGTGCTTGGACCTTCTACAGAGTTTGTGAAGTATATAAGCAGAGTACTACCTTCTCTGGGGGAAAGCGGGGTAGAGTTACACACTCCTGAAGGTCTTTGTGGCTATAGTGGAGCGCCATCAGAGAAAACCTTGGATGCAAGGCGTCTAAAAGGCGATCTGAAGATGGTGAAATTGTTACAACGAGCAGTGAAAGACCGACAAAGACCTCTTCGGAAAGAGGCTCGTATAGCTTTTGGCCGTAAGTATTTGACTGTGACACCTGAGCTGAGTAGAGAGATAGTTGATCTCGTCAAGCGTAGACAAGGACCTCACAATCCTAAGAGGAAGATCGTTGAGGCTAAAGTGTCTCAGTACTTGGCAGAGCAATACCTAGATGGAGGAGAACTAGCTGTCGATGTCGAATCAGTGACGAACGTAATCTCTATCAACTCTGGGCTTGAAGACTCTGTCGCACAGAACCTTCCGGGCGAAGACAGCGCTCAACTGGTAAAGGAGGTAGCAGCTGCACTGCGAAAGTCGCAGGAGTTTCAGATACTAGTGGAGCGGATGTGGCCACGACTTACAGCGGAACAGACTCTTCACGACCTTTTCTCACATCGGGCTCTCTTGAAGTTGGCAGGTAGGTCACTACTTTCTGAAACCGAGATAGATGTACTTGCTATCAGAGGCGATGATTCTCCTCTAACTCATAGGTGGTCACGCGAAGATGCCGTGTTGTTAGACGAACTTAAACCACTTCTAGATGGTCAAGATGATTCTCAGGTGAGCTACGGTCACGTCGTAGTTGACGAAGCTCAAGATCTCTCTCCTATGACGGCCCGTCTCCTCCGACGAAGGTGTCGATCAGGTTCGATGACCGTACTTGGTGACTTGGCACAGTCGTTTGGGTCCTGGCCCAAAAGATCTTGGGACGAGGTTGTTTCGCCTCTCGTGGCAGACAAAACCTATGAACTCAGAGAGCTGTCAGTCAACTATCGTACCTCTAAAGAGATCTCGACTTTGGCTGATCGAATAAAAAATCAGTATACGTCAGGACTCGAAAAGACGAAGGCTATTAGAAGTTTTCCCGGAGGGGTTGAACTTTTCGTCCATAGTGACCCTCTAACCCAGGCAGGAAGAGATATCGAGGCAATTTACCTAAGCGGTGCTCAAGGACGTTATGCGCTTTTAGTTCCGGAGAGTGATCTGCAAAGGAGCCACGAAATGGTGCGTGCGGGGATGTACGCACTTTGGAGTGCACTTTCAGTTCTAGATATCGAAAGAGTAAGAGGACTCGAGTTTGACGGTGTATTCATTGTCCGACCGTTCAATCTCCTAGACGACAGCGCTCGTACCGAGCGAGCCTTGTATGTGGCAGTGACTAGGGCAACCAATCTGGTAAAAATTTATGATTTAGAGCCGCTTCCGGATTGGCTTTTAGATCCAAAGTTAACGTAGGGTTATAGAGGGTCCTCTTTTGTAGGGGAACCTCTATAAGTTGGCTAATGGTTTAGGTGGAAGCGTGGCTCAGGCAATAGTGTCCGCGAGAAGCGGTCGTGAACCCATAAGGTTTAACAAACCGACCATCTTGGGTGTTGGAACCATGGTGTGGTTAGGGTCGGAGATGATGTTTTTTAGCGGTTTATTCGCTGCATACTTCACGATCAGAGCCCACGATGGAAAGCCGTGGCCCCCAGCTGGTGTTCATTTAGACGTTTTACAAGCTGGTATCTTTACCGCAATATTGGTTATGTCGTCAGTGACGATGCAAAAGGCGGTCTTTGAAGCCGAGCACAACCGGCTTAGATCTGCGAAGTGGTGGATCGTTCTTACGATTGTAATGGGGGCTTCGTTCGTTACCAATCAGGCTGTGGAGTGGCACAAGTTTACGTTTGGCCCCCAGACGAACGCTTACGGTTCCTTGTTTTACATAATGTCTGGACTCCATGGATTACATGTGATTCTTGGTTTGATAGCCATGGGATTCTTGTTGCTCCGTATGTCGGGTCAGTCAAAGGATCATGGACGCTTGGCGGTCATACAGTCTGTGAGCTACTACTGGCACTTCGTCGACGTGGTTTGGGTGGCGCTTTACGCCTGTTTGTTCTTGCTTCACTAGTACTGAAGGTAGTTGCAGGATTTTATTGGTCTTGTGTGGTTGTTAGGTTTGGGAGAGTTATGAACGCATCACTTGGGGGATTGAGGTTCTCTAGGGCAAAGGCATTTGGAGTCTCTGCTCTTTTATCCAGCGTGGTTGGATCTGCTGGAATGCTAGCTTTTGGTGGCGGTACTTCGGCTGCCCAGTCTAACTATCAGCAGTCTTCGGTCAAAGAGCCCAAGTCGGTTACCTTCACCCAGCAAAATCGACCTCCGATCGTTTATCGAAAGCCGCCGTCCTCGTTGATTCCGGAGGGACGTACCTTATTCACAGAGAACTGCTCAACGTGCCATGGCGTCGATGCAGCTGGAAGTTCTAGAGCTCCCAATCTTCAAGGTCTTGGAGCTGCAACCATCGACTTTTGGGTGTACACGGGTAGGATGCCGTTAGCGGATCCAACTGTGCAAGCGATCCAAAAGCCACGAAAATTTAGTAGACAGCAGACGTTGGCGATAGCGGCATATGTCTCTTCCTTGGCTCCCGGTGGACCCGGGATACCTTCTGTGAACGTTGCGGGTGCAAATATATCGCAAGGAGAGAGCTTGTTTTCGACGAACTGCGCTGCTTGCCATACGATAACAGGGGTAGGAGATGCTCTTGCAAATAACGTCTATGCTCCTTCTCTTTATGGTGTTGGGGCTACTCAGATAGCGGAGGCTATGAGAACTGGCCCAGGGAATATGCCTCGATTTGGAAACGGTACGTTAAGCAACGCTCAAGTGGCTGA
>JAKBGL010000090.1 GCA_021833085.1 Actinomycetes bacterium
GTGCAGGCTTTCGCCCGTTCGTATATCGTTGCCAAAGTAAGGCGAGGAGACTGAGTTGCTAGAGGTAAAGGAAACTCTTCACGTTGTAGGAATTAGCGAGATTCAACCCGATCGACTCGCGCTAGCTGAGACGCAATCACTTATGGAAACCTTGGCAAAGTGGTTCAGAGTAAGGGATGTTGAAGTGTCAGCTGTTGTGAGTTCTGGTTCATCTTCCGGTCGCTTGACTGCACAAACTGTCTCAAAAGCACTAGGGGGTGTTGAATCCTTTGTATTTTCTTACCTTGAGAGAGTGCTGATAGAAGACTTTGACGCTTTTAGTTGGGACCGCCTTGACCGATGGTCAACAGATAAACGATCAGGTGTCATAGATAGTAGATTCGATCATTTAGTGCGGTCGTACGAGACTAAAGGAAACGCAATGGGATTCCCACTAGCGGAAGGTAGATTAGAGTTCCCTCCTAAAGTGGACGACGACCTTCACTTGGTCTTTGCATCGTTGGGCTTCCAAGTCGTTCTTGTCGTTCTTCCATCAAAATCTGTTAGTCGGACAAACGTTAAGGCTGAACAATATCGTCGGCCGTAACCGTACGTAAGCCTAGGAAGTAGGAAATAACAACTCGACCATTTACACTTAGGTTTACAGTTAGTACGATGTAGGAGGTCGAATGGTTGCTCCAAAGAGTGCGTCGACTGTGATCTTTTTGAGAGAAGACCGTACCGACGGTTTCAACGTTTTGATGCTTAAGCGAAACGTAGCCCTGGAGTTTGTGGGAGGGGCACACGTTTTCCCTGGTGGAAAGCTTGAAGAGAATGATAAGAATCCTGAACTTTATCGTCGGTGTCGTGGCATTGACGATGCAGAAGCTTCCTCTCTATTGGATATTGGAAAGGACGGCCTTAGCTACTATATAGCCGCTGTAAGAGAGTCTTTTGAAGAAGCGGGTGTATTTCTGGGCGCGGTTAGGGGTGGTAGACAAGCGTTAGACTTCGCTGCACTTTCCCAAGCAAGGAAACAGTTGAACGAGGGTCAAGTTTCGTTTTGGGAGATAGTCAGAGAGCTTGACTTAGAGATCTTCTGTGATGATCTTATTTATTTTGCTCATTGGATCACACCTGAAGGATCTCCAAGGAGGTTTAATACGAGATTTTTTATCTCTAGTTTCCCCTGTGACCAAGTTGTGGATGCAGATTACGGTGAATCGACATCCCTTGTCTGGATATCTCCCAAGCAGGCAGTTGAACGACATAGTCGAGGGGAGTTTGAGATGATTTTACCGACGGTTAAAAATCTTGAACTACTCTCGGAGTTTTCATCAGTTAAAGAAGTGTTGGACTGGGCGAGCCAAAGGCGAGATATTCCAGCAATAACGCCGAAACTCGTAGATTTGAACGGCAAGGTTGAGGTTCTATTACCTGATCATCCACTCTATGAGTCCTCAGTTGAGTTGTTTCTACAAGATGCGAGGGACCTCCCCACTTAGTAGTAGATGAAGTTGTCCTATGCTGGAAAACCTCTTAGCTGAAGGTACGGTTGCGTTTATGACTTGTCAAAGTAGAGGCACATCTAATGTTGTGAGATCTCTGAAGAGTGCAGGCAGAGGCTATCGCGTACTTTTTGCTAACGGTGATCTCTACCACTTTTACCGAGGCCATATCTCTATCTGCAGGCCACCAAATATGAGATCAGTGGCTGTTGGTATGACCGTTCTAGAGCACGAGGAAAATGATCAGACGGTCGTTTTGTTTTACGACGGTACTTTAATGCTATCGAGTAATGCTGGATGGAGTGTGGTCGGAAGCGTAACTCCAAAGGACGACAATGCGTTAGTTGCGGTAACGGGTCATTTGCTTTCTAACGTTGCTGTGATGTATAGAGACGGAACGGTAGTTGATCTTTATGGATCTACTTTAGCTGCGCCAGCTGACCCCCATCCAACTCCGGGTGCTTCTCTCCTCGCATCTCCCAACGCTAAAGGACTTTATATTGTAGGATCGGGTGGATGGGTAGAGAGCGTTAATGGAGATCTTCCCTACCATGGTTCTTTGTCGAGAGTAAAGCTAAATGGTCCGATCGTAGATGGGGCGATTACTTCTCAATGTGATGGATATTGGCTTTTGGGTTCTGATGGAGGCGTCTTTACCTTCGGGTCGGCTCGCTTTCACGGCTCTTTATCTGGAGTAATCTCAGGGCACTCTGCTCGCTCGATTCTTCCACTTCCTGATGGTTCGGGCTACTGGATTCTCTTAAGGTCAGGTAAGGTTTATGCCTTAGGTAACTGTGCGTACTTGGGTTCGATGATCTACCATCCAAAAGGCGCTCTTGCTATACAACTTGCTTAGATCTTTGCTTCAAGTTGCTCGAATATCTTGAGCATTCTAGAGCTACATCCTTCGAGGGTTTCTTCACGTGTCATAAACCAAGCCTCTACTTTCGCTCGTAGCCCTCGGAGGGCGATTTCATACGTATCTGCATCACTTGGAGTCTCTTTGGTGAATTCACTTAGCTCGGCGACCAAAGGTATCTGAGCAAGGAGTTCAACGTTTACTTCGTTGGCGAGCGTTGTGCCGCCACCAGTTCCAAAAAGTTTGTGCTCTGTTCCATGCTCACAGACGAAATGGGACATGTTTTCTACAATTCCTACTATCTCCATTCCCGTTTTTTGACACATGTCAACAACTCTTTTGGCAACTTTGGCTACATCCGTAGAGGGTGTCGTGACGACAAGAACCTTTGTTTCGGGCAAGAGCCGCGATAGCGTAAGATGGATATCTCCGGTACCTGGAGGCATATCTATGAATAGGTAGTCGAGAGTACCCCACTCGACATCTTCAACAAAGTGTTGCAGGGCTCTTGAGAGCATAGGTCCTCGCCACATTATTGCTTCGTCGTCTGAGTCTGCGAGCAGGCCCATCGACACGAGAACCAACTTGCCGTTACCTACTTTGAGAGCGTATGGTTGAATTTTGAAATGTTGAGAGTCTCCTTTGGCGTCAAGTCTGATCTTGGTCTCGCCCATTAGCATTCGTACTGTAGAGTACCCCCAGATATCAGCGTCCAAAAGCCCGACTCGGTAGCCTTTTTTGACAAATTGGCGAGCGATCTCCACGGATAAGGAGGATTTTCCAACCCCTCCCTTTCCTGATGCTAAAGCAACAACCTTGGTGGAAGGGTTTAATGAGGATGATCGCATCCTTTCCTTTGCCACCTCCCTTGCTTTTTTCATTGCGTTTGCCTTGGCCGCCTTGTCCATCTCTACGACTTTAAATTCAAGACTCTTTATTTTCAGAGACTCAGATAGAGTACGTTCAATATCAGAGCGAATTTTTTCTCTAAGTGGGCATCTGAGTGTGGTTAGCGCAATCTCGACTGTCACTGCATCAGGACCTTGAAAGGTAATCTCTTTGATCATTCCCAGTTCAACGATGTCAACGTTTAGTTCTGGATCTCTTACGCTTCGTAGCTGTTCTATGACAGCTGCCACTGTTCGATCCTTTGTTGTCATAGTCCTAGCCTAGAGATCTTCCGGAAATATAGGTAATGACAAGTCTTGGTTCGTCAACTGAGCAACTATTGGTATAGTGGTTAACAAAGATTCTATTGGAAGAGTATTTAGAACCGTGGTTTTGCCATAGGAAGGGAGATCTAGATGGCGATAAGCCAGATTTCTATCGGAAAGAAGCCTAGTGCGATTTCACTGACACCTCTGGCAGCCAAAAAGGTTGCCGAACTTCTAGCCGACGAAGATGACTCGGAGCAACTAGTGCTGCGCGTTGCTGTGAAAGCCGGGGGATGTTCCGGTTATAGCTATGACATGTTCTTTGACAGCGAACTCGAAGATGATGATCTAGTCTCTGAGTTTGATGCGGTGAAGGTAGCCGTCGATCCTGACTCTGCCAACCTTCTAAAGGGTTCGGTGTTGGACTATAAAGATGGGCTTTCTGGAGCAGGTTTTCATATTACGAATCCTAATGCTACCAAAACCTGTGGATGTGGTTCGTCGTTCTCTTAGTAGAGCTGGTTTGTATTTCAGAAAGTTGTGTTGAGAATAAAAAGATAAAAGACGTGCTGTAACTTTAGTTACAGCACGTCTTTTATATGAGTTTGTTAACGATTAGCTGCTGCAGTTGCACTGTAGTGAGAGACAACTGCTTCCGCAGCTCTCATACCCTGCGCCATTGCTTCTACTACTGTAGATGGACCTATTAGTGCGTCTCCTACGATCCATACGTTCTCATCGTAAGGATGTGTGGCTCCTTTGAGTCCTTCCTCTCGTGCTAAGGCGAGCTCGCCTACTCTTGTAGATGCAGTCTTTGAGGTGATGCCGCTAGCAATCCATGTCCTGTCCGGCAATCCCACGTATCCTTTGGGCAGTGGTCGATAGCTGGAGTGTCCGAGAAGGTTCCCATCAACTCTGAAACCTAGTGCTGCGACTACGATGTCGAACTCCTGAGCCGTGGTAGAGTCTTTCACGACTTTCGGAAGTTTGTCTCGACGGGGCTGGGTTGTCTTGGCGATGTTGGCTCTGATCTTCCCAGTGGCCATCGTCTCAAGAGACAGTACGGTGTGTTCAAAGTGTACATTTACTCCTTCCAGCTCAGCCTCTTTCAACTCGTCGATACGAACAGGTGAGAAGTCTCGATTGAGCCACTCAATGACCACTGGGCGAGCCCCGTTTCTGACGGCCATTCTGCCGACGTCCATTGCAGTATTTCCTCCACCGATGATGAGCACATCTCGATCTATCCATCTTGGGTGTGCGTATCCGGATTCGATCGCAGTGCCCAACGCCTCCAGTACCTCCTCGGCGTTCTCTATTTTGAGATCAGTTGAGTGTTTCGCAGGAGGTGCAATGGCGACAGTTGCGCCGTGAGCGACGATCACAGCGTCGAAGCGCTTCTTTAGTTCCATGAAACCTGGGTAGTCGATGTCGTGGTTTAGATGTAGAGTGGCACCTTGATCACAAAGATCCTTCCAAGGGCGTTGTGCTACGTCGTTGGGAAGAGAAAAGGCTGGAATTCCGTAACGAAGTAGACCCCCAGCAATTGGGGCACGTTCAAATATCTCAACGTCTGCACCCTCTCTGAGAAGTTGGCCGGTGGCTCCAATTGCAGCAGGTCCCGAACCAATGACTGCAACACGTGGCCCTTTGTTTGTTGGTCTAGTAGCGTCGTTAGTTTCTTTGGTTGAGTGGTCTGCCACAAATCGCTCTAGGGCGCCAATTCCTACTGGTTCTACGCCAGCTAGTGCAAAGGAGCACGCTCCCTCACACTGAGCGCTTTGATTGCAGACTCGAGAGCAAACATCCGATAAGAACGACGTCTTTGATAAAGTCGCCTTAGCTTCTTCGAGGGCACCTCGCCGAATAGCGTCGATAAATCCAGGAATATCGTTGTGTGCCGGGCAGCCCCGAACACAAGTCGGATCGGGACACTCAAGACATCTCTGAGCCTCTTGCTGTGCGGCTTCCAAGGACTCGTATCCAAGTCTGGTCTCAATAGTGCTCGCAAAGATGGGAGTGGGGGAGATATGTGCCGTAGGCACGTGCGC
>JAKBGL010000091.1 GCA_021833085.1 Actinomycetes bacterium
TAACTCCCTCCTTTACGTGTGAACTCAGGAACCAAGTAGGTTATACTGCACGGGTGAGAGTGGGGCCAAATACCTCAACTGCACTGGGGCCAAATAGGTCGATTGTTTTCACCCCATCCAAGATTTGAGTTCCACTTTACATAGTCGTATTCATCTCAGATGTTTCAGGTAGAACGTTGGTTCTCAGCTCTTACCACCAAGTACCTACAACAAAGTGTCTACAAAAGCGTAAGCGAACTCACCAAGGGGATTACCAAGTGGGTTAAGAAATGAAATGACGATCCCAAGCCCTTTATATAGACCAAGAGTGCAAACGAGATCTTCGCTTCTATGCAGAAATACTTGGAACTATTGTTATCCAGGGAGACTGTGAGGAGGGCCATTAGTACGATAAGCTCGGCTAACTTCCATGCGACTCTTTACTGTTACTCACGAAACTATATCTTTTAGAGTAATCGACGAGACTGGCTCACTCCTCGAACAGCCAGCAAAGCCACGTTTAGCAGCATGTAACTTACACAACGGTCACTGCTCTCAAGAACCTGACCAAAACCCCCAAGTCACGTTCTATGAGAACCTAAAGAACCGTCACTGACTTGAAAGCTACGTATGCGCCAACTATCAAAAGAAGAACGACAAAGGATTTAGCCAAAGTCCTTACAGGAACCTTGTCTGAGATACGACGTCCTACTAATGAACCCAAAAGCCCCGCTATCGTGAATGGAATAGCGATACTCCACTGCACATGCGAGGTGGCGATACGGCCAAGCAGCGCTATGGCTGAGTTAACGCCTATTACTAGCAGAGATGTTCCAACTGCCTCTGGCATATCATACTTTAGCGCTAGTACCAAAGCTGGAACGATGACGAATCCGCCACCTACGCCAAATAGGCCCGTCAAGAAGCCAACTACCGTACCAGTTACGAGAACCAAGACGATCATCTTGGTTCTAGCGTTCGTAGTCGCCACCGCTACTGAGGATCCAGAGGTCGATAGCGGGTCATCGCCATCGTCATCAAGATCCGAACTCTCAACCTGTGGTTTCTTGGAACTCTTAGGCCACATACGATACGCCGCAAATAGGATCAGAAATGAGAACAAAAAGAGTAGAAGGTTAGAAGGAATCTGCTTTGAGATCATCGCCCCGAGCAACGAGCCGCCTGTTCCCACTAGACCAAAGACTAGTCCTGGTCCAAGTTTCACTCTACCAGCTCGCAGATGCGATAACATCCCCCCAAGTGCAGTAGCCCCTACCACGACCAGCGATGTCGTGGTAGCAGCATGCGGGTTCTGACCGGCAACATACACCAAAGCGGGTACAGCCAAGATGCTTCCGCCGCCACCGACAGCACCAAGGGCCATACCTATTAAGAAACCAAGTGGGGACGCTAGTAAGGCTCTCACCTAAGAACTCCTCTAAGAGAAATCACATATAACAACACTCACATATTAGAGGAAAACCAAGTTGTCCGTACAACTTATTCAAAATCAGCTGAAGATTGTCGGTCTTGACGTTGTCGTGGCGCTTTAAACTTTGAAACTAAGAGAGCATTGGAGAAGTAAAATCGCCAGGTTTTATCTACAGCTCTACTAATCCCGACCCTTGGACCTGCACTTATACTCAAAGGATCAACGATGCCGAGATGCTCATGGATATAGGCACTAAGTTCTACATCTCGGCCAAGTGCAAAGTGAAGAGATGTGACGTCTGGCTCCGGGTCAGAGTTCGCAAGTAGATCGATTCCACTTTCACTAGGTGTAACCCCAAGGTACTTTCCAACCCGCCCAGGGCCTAAGACTACTTCGATATGTCGCTCATCACCCCTCTGATCGACTCCGACTCCAGAGCGAATAAGCACGGCGCCGGGTTCTTCCTCGCAATGGGCCACGACGTTCATGCAGTTATGCATGCCGTAAGTAAAGTACACATACAATCGACCGACCTCATTAAACATCACTTGATTTCTGGGAGTAAGTCTCCTATGAGCATGCGATGCCTCATCGTCCGATCCACCATATGCCTCGACTTCGGTTAGATAAAGATACCTCTCTCGAATCTTTATAAACGATCCAAGCAACCTCGGAGCTACACGAGAAGGATGATCCTTGAGCTCATATGGTTCAATGAATTGAATTGGAGAGACCGCCCTACCTAAGCTCGGAGAATATCTTTTTTTGCAACTCTAGCAACCTGGTAAACTCGTCGAGCTGAACAGCCACTGCGTTCATCCCAGAGCCGCCCGGAGTAATCCTTCGTCGAATCGCACTAGCAGGTTCAAGCAGTGCCGACGCCTCAGACCCTAAAAGCGGGTGCGCACTAACAAGCTCATACAGAGGAACTCTACGTTCAATTGAGTCTCTAACCAATCCTCCAACTAATGAGTGAGCTTTTCTGAAAGGTACACCGTTTTTCACTAGGAACTCGGCAAGATCAACCGCCACAAGGAACTCAGAGTCGCCAAAGGCCTTCATTCTCCCAAAGTCAAAAGACGCCGTTGCGATCATACCTCTAACAGCACCAAGTGCCAAGGAGATCTGTTTCACCGAGTCGAAGAGACCCTCCTTATCTTCTTGAAGGTCACGGTTGTAAGAGAGAGGCAGGCCCTTGAGCGTTGTAAGAAGCGCTACCAGATTTCCTATCAGCCTTCCTGTTTTCCCTCGAGATAGTTCGGCTATATCAGCGTTCTTTTTATGGGGAAGTAGTGATGATCCCGTCGAGTAGGCATCGTCTAAGCGAACAAAACCAAACTCCTCCGTAGACCAAAGAACAAACTCCTCTCCGATGCGCGATAGATGCACTCCCAAAAGAGCAATATCAAAGAGCAGTTCGACGACAAAATCTCGGTCAGAGACCGCATCCACGGAGTTTGAGAATCGAGAACTAAAGCCAAGCTCTGTAGCGACGAAGTCAGGATCAAGAGGCAAGGTGGAACCCCCTAGGGCTCCCGCCCCAAGAGGTGATACGTCAAGTCGGCGATAGGTCGCCAAGAGGCGATCTAGGTCACGACTGAACGCCCATCCATGGGCAAGTAGGTGATGCGATAAAAGTATCGGTTGAGCCCTCTGCGTATGGGTATATCCAGGTAGATATGACTCTTTAGCCGAGGTAGCCAGCTCTAACAACGTTTCACAAAGAGCCACAACCTTGCTGCTGACGTCCAGAATTACTCTCTTTGAAAACATTCGCATATCCGTAGCGATCTGGTCGTTACGAGAGCGGCCCGTGTGTAATTTAGCACCGACATCCCCTAGAAGGTCAGTCAACCGACGTTCAATTGCCGAGTGGATATCTTCGTCTGAGTCCAAGAACACAAACCGATCGTCCTCGAACTCTATCGCAATTTTGTCGAGACCCGAAAGGATAGCTCGTCCATCCTCCTCGGAGATAATTTCAGAGTGAACTAGACCCTTTACATGCGCTTTTGATCCTTTGATATCTTCAAACCAAAGTGCACGATCGAACGAGATGCTCTCGGTAAAGGCCATTAGTTCGTTTGAAGGTCCACTAGAGAACCTTCCCTCCCATAAAGTCATAGAACCTCCAACATAGTGGACCGCGATCTACTTGTGTCCGAGTTGGCGTTTTGCCCAGGTCTCTATACCCAAGCCAAAGACTCTAACAAAACCCTCCGAGTCCTTGTGCTGAAACGCATCCCTTGAGTCGTAGGTAGCAAGTTCAAAGTCGTACAGAGCCTTTTCAGCCCTCCGACCTAACACATAACATCTATTGCGTTCAAGCCCAAGACGCACCTCGCCTGTGACAAAACGTTGTGAGTACTCACAGAATGCATCAAGAGCTTCCTTGAGCGGGGAGAACCAAAGACCGTCATAGACCGCTTCAGCCCATTTAGATGAAAGACGACGCTTCTCATGGGCAAGTTCTCTCTCTAGAGTTATATCCTCAAGCTCTGAGTGTGCCATGATAAGTGATAGTCCAGCTGGCGACTCATAAACTTCACGACTTTTGATTCCAACTCGGCGGTTTTCCACCATGTCTATGCGTCCGAATCCATAAGAGCCCACTATCTTGTTGAGCCTTCGCACAATCTCAAAAACAGACATGGAGACTCCGTCCAAACGCACCGGTACACCTTTATCAAAATGTATGACTATCTCCATCGGTTCTGACGCCGATACCTGCGTCATCTCATAGACGTCCTTTGGCGGAGACACCCATGGGTCTTCCATCTCCCCGCATTCAACAGCTCGACCAAATATATTTTGATCGATCGAATACGGACTCTTCTTAGTTGCCGAAACCTTTACACCATGAGACTTTGCATACTCGATAGTGTCATCCCTCGTGAAACCCCACTCTCTTACAGGCGCCTCAACCTCTAAAGAAGGATTCAGGGCACGAATAGACACTTCAAAGCGCACCTGGTCGTTACCTTTACCGGTGCAACCATGAGCAACGGCATCCGCCTCGTATCGAGAGGCCGCCTCTACTAGATGTTTCGATATAAGAGGTCTAGAAAGGGAAGAGACTAAGGGATACTTCCCTTCATAGAGCGCGTTCATCTTGATAGCAGGAACTAGATAGTCATTTGCGAACTCGTCCTTTGCATCTATCACCTCTGCGGCGATCGCTCCTGACTCTAAAGCACGTGTTCTAGCCACTTCGAGATCTTCACCTTGGCCAACGTCAACAGAGAGAGCAACGACGTCGTATCCTCGCTCGACCGTTAGCCACTTTACAGCCACCGAGGTATCGAGTCCCCCACTGTACGCTAACACCACCCTACGCTTTGACATCTAATGACCACCTTTCATCGCCACATCACTCTAATCTATTCACACCGTTACGTCTTGCACAATCAAACTCAACTATTGGTCTATACCGGCTAAGCTCGCGATCTTTTGGGCTAGGCCAGCCCCTCCGATAGACTCATCCGCGAGTATTAACACTGTATCGTCGCCTGCTACGGTACCTAAAAACCCATCCATCTGAGATCTATCCAAAGCGGAGGCCACAACATGAGCGCAGCCAGGAGGAGTTCTCACCATTACAAAGACTGAAGAGACTACGACGTCTACTACCCAGTCGCTAAGAACTCGCTTGAGGTGTTCTTGGGTTGAGGACTGATCTTTTGGAAGCTCAGGGATCGCATAGATACTTTGGCCACCAGCCGACTTCACCTTTATAGCTCCTAGCTCATCAAGATCTCTTGAGACCGTCGCTTGAGTCGCAACGACACCCTCATCTGAGAGCAACTCTACGAGCTGGCTCTGAGAGTACACTGAGTTGCTCTGAAGAATTTTTGCTATTTTATACTGTCTTTGATTCTTAGCCATCTGCCCTTCTCCGATAACCGATATCTTGGTACTAAAGATCCGAACTAACCTTGGAAAACACCGCCAGTGCCTCGTCGATCTCGTCCTTAGAAACTACCAATGGAGGTGCAACCCTTATTATCCGATCACTCAAGGCGTTTAGAACTAGACCGCAGCGAAGGGATCGTGCGACTATCTCTTTAGCAACGGGT
>JAKBGL010000092.1 GCA_021833085.1 Actinomycetes bacterium
GGGTCGGTCCTCTGATATATCGATGTTTTGAGGTGACTAGGTGGCCGAGCGGAACCTTAAGAGCCGGAGCATTTAACCCACTGTTCCAACCAAAAGCTCCCGCGAGGACGGTAGTTTTAGAGACTACCCCTTTGGATCGAGCAAGATCGATACGCAAGGCCGAGCGGGAGCGATCCGAGGCTCTTGCCAACAAGAAGATGAGACAAAAAGCAGGGTACGTGGAGAAATTATCGTACCACGTGGGCGAGGCTGAACTGGGCCGGCTGGAATCAGAGGTCGTTAGTGGACACGTGTTGTTGTCGTATCGGACTTTACTAGTCATATCTGCGCCGACTCTTGTCGAGCTCAAAAACTCACACCGAGAGTTGTTATCGTTAGCTTCGAAGGTCAAAGTGGAGTTGACTCCGCTTGATGGACGCCACCTGGAGACTTTGGTTAAGGTAGAAGAGCGAACTGGTGTCCTTTGATGTTCGAAACTAACTTTACAGACACCTCAAGATCTTTAGGCCTCCTTGTCCCACTGCTCAACTCCGAGACCCCGCCGTGCAAGAGGGTGGGGATCGGCATTGCAGCAAGTGGAGGCGTATTCAGGTTCGATCCGTTCGAGCTCTACGAGAGTGGCTTCATCTCAAACCCGAATATCTCTGTTATGGGTCGAGTTGGGAGAGGGAAAAGCGCGTTTGTCAAAAGCTTGCTTTGGCGAAGTGCTGAGTACGGGCGCTCGTTTTTAGTGCTCGATCCCAAAGGTGAATACCAAGAGTTCGCAAAGGTTGTCGGTGCCCAAAGAGTACGTTTTGAGCTTGGAGGGGCCGAGAAACTTGATCCGTTCTTAGACCTAAAACCCTCCTCGGAGGCCAGAGTAGAGGTCATCTCTATCGTTGTAGAGATAGTTAAGGCGACTTTAGGGAGATCTCTGGACGCGTCTGAGTCCCTAGTCGTTGAGGAGATAGTCGATTTGGAACTCAGTACTGCATCAAGGCCGACCCTTGAGCACCTAACAACGTTATTGGTTGAAAGTGAAAGATTAGATGGTACCAGCGGATCCTTTGGCGCGAAAAAACAAGCGGCTATGAATCTTCTTTCTGTTCTGAGAAGACTTTTGTGGGGAGACCTAAGTGGTCTTTTGGGAACCTCGTCTACAAGCCGTAACTTAAGCCAAAGGGTGGTTGTTGACCTTTCTGGACTTGTTGAAAGTGAACTTTTTGCCTTAGTGGTAAATCTAATTTTGGCTCAGAGGTTCCGATCGATGAGAGATCAGGAGATATCTAAGGGCTTTGTTGTTCTAGACGAAGCCTGGTCGGTTCTTGAAAGTCGCGAGTCAGCGAGTCGCTTTCGGTCCCTGTTCAAGTTGGCCCGTTCCTATGGATCATCCAATCTTGCTGTTACACATAGACTCTCGGACTTGGGGAGCACTGCCCCTCAAAACGATAGGGCTAGGAACGCTCTATCACTGGCGGTCGACTCGGAGACTTTCGTACTTTATGGGCAACCTCCTTCTGAGATTGATCGAGTCTGCGAATTTCTTGGGCTTCCGAGACACTTGGGGGAGAGACTCCCTAACCTTCCCAAAGGCGTAGCACTTTGGAGTGTGGCTGGGAAAACCTACTTTGTGAGACATGTGTTGCATCCGCTTGAACGGGAGGTTATAGACACCGACCAAGCGATGGTCTCTTCTATCTTTACAGCTGGCGACCGAGGAGTGTAACCATTGACAGTCCACTCGTTGTTAGTTACATTGCTTCTACTTGTTTTGGCTATTGGGCATCTAGGCGCTAAAAGAGATGGTTCCAGATCTAAGCCTGAGTTTAAGCCCATTAAGGGTGGTGTTTTTATCAACCTATGGCGTCGGAGAGGCTTCGGTTCTAGGAAACGACTGGTGATCGGCAACGGACGGGGAGTAAAGATAGGTGCATCGAACTCGGTAGTAGTCTTTGGCCCGACTCGGTGTGGGAAAACCAGCTCGGTGTTGGTCCCGATACTTTGTAACTTCGACGGATCCGCTGTGATTACATCAGTTAAGAACGATGTCTTTATGAGCAGCCACAATGCTCGCAGTTCTCGGTCAAAATTGCTGGTGATCTCGGAGTATGAACGAGACCAAGGTTGGCGCTGGGACCCAGCCGACTATGCGAAAGACCTGTCTGCAGCGCGAGAGGTCGCTCACCATATGGTTGTAGCTTCTAACGAATACCGTAGCTCAAGTGGAGATACTAAGTTTTGGTACCGCTTATCCGAACCGTTGTTAGCTGGAGTTCTGTTAGCCTCGAACGCTATTGAAAGTTTTGATGAGCGAAAGTTACTCTGTAACTTTGAAGATCTTGACTTTTTGTTAAATCAGCTCGAGTCTATGGGTGAAAAGGATCTAGCTCAGTCCATTCTAGGTGTTCTTAGAAATGATGAACGTCACGCCTCTTCGGTACTAATTACTGCCCAAAGCGTTATTGCTCCACATCTCCAAGCACTTGAGTTACTCCAAGGAGCATCCTTCAATCTGGATCTAAGTGAAGTCCTTCGTAAAAGAGGTACCGAGCCGTTCACAATCTACCTCATAGCTTCATTATCAAGTCAGACTCGCCTGGCTCCGTACTTTGGAACGATAATCTCTTTGATTGGAGCGAATTTGTTAAAAGAAGAGCATGTCAGATCCCGTATTCTCTTTGCTCTTGACGAACTAGCAAACGTTGCTCCTGTATCCGACCTAGCGAAGTTTGCCTCGGTAGGAATGGCTTTTGGACTACAGATGGTGTCAGTATTTCAGGACTTTGCACAACTCAAAAGCGTGTACGGCGAGTCTGCAGGCACTGTAGTAAATAATCACGGAACTAAGATCTTTTTTGGTGGTATAACAGACCCTTCGACGCTTGAACTGTTTCGCTCGATACTTCCACTTGAGGAGAGAAACGGTTTAAAGAGCCGACCTGAGATCTCCCATCTTCGTTTTGGTGAAGCCGTGGTATTTGAGCCTTTTATGACTCCATCGAAGATCCGTCTCGTACCAAGATCTTTGGTAAAAGATGGAAAAAAATTTACTTTTGGATAAAAGGTGACGAACAACAGACATGAGTTTGCAACAAGTCTCCAACCATATGGAGCTAATCCAAGGGGCATTGGACGAGGTTGAATATCGCCTTTCGACTCTAATGCTTTATGCCCAAAGTGGGGAGTACAGGTTCTTAGAACGCGCGTCAAGGGATGTGGCTAGAGCCTCCGCTGTGTTAGTTCAGCTTGAGATTGAAAGGATGGATATATTCTCTAATGTAACGCCATCAGGTTCATCTCATGCGACGCTTTCCGATCTATCTAGGTCTGCCGGGGAACCATGGAAAACACTCTTTGAAGAGAAGAGTCTCATTCTAAAGCAAAAGCTTGAAACCATCACTGAACTCCAACAAAAAGTGCGTGCGGTCTGTCTAGAGAAGATCGAAGTCATCGACAGCACCTTGACACTTCTAGGGGGAAACGGGTCTGTCTATAACTCTGCAGGGCACAAAGACGCTCTGCGTTCTTCAATTTTAAGTGAGTCAGCATGAGCGGCTCTTACTATATAGCTCTTTCAGGACTGAACGCAGCACAAAGTGGACTTGACGTGGTGAGCCAAAACATCGCAAACGCGTCGACCCCTGGTTATGTAAGGGAGCGACTAAACCTCTCTGCCCTTGTTGCGCCGACGACAGGTGCTGGTGAAGGTGTAATGATACAGTCGGTTTCGTTGGTCTCCTCGGCTTTTCAAGCCAATGCATTAAATGCGACGTCAGCGCAACAGGGCTACGCTACTTCTGTATCTCAGGTGTTAAACACAGCGCAGAGTTACTTGAACGAGCCGTCAAGTAGTGGGATCTCACAACAGCTCGCAAACTTCTGGTCGGCTTTCGATGGAGTCGCAAATGCACCGACTCAGCTGGCTCCGAGGCAGCAACTTATTGCACAAGCCCAAAACTTGACGCAGACCTTTAACCAATTATCACAGAACTACGTGAATCTATACAACTCGACTGTCGGCGCTATCGGAACTAACCTTCAAAGCGTTAACTCAATGTTGTCTCAGGTGGCACAACTAAATACCCAGATCGTCTCTGCGGGCCCAGCGAGTTCAAATACTCTAATAGATCAACGCAATCAACTTGTCTCAAACCTTGCTTCATCTATTGGTGTTACAGTTCAAAACCAACCTAATGGATCGGTGAATCTACTAGTCGGAGGCGTCATGGTAGTTCAAGACGGGGTCAACTCGAGCCTATCCGTCAACGCACCCACGGCGCCACCAATGCCGTCTTCTTCGTCGGTCTCTGTAGTGTCTTCTCAAGGAGGAGTTGCTGTTCCTCTTACTTCAGGAGCGGTGGGAGGGCTGCTAAGTACGGTGAACTCCTCCTTACCAAGTTACTCGTCATCGTTAGACCAAGTAGCGTCCAATTTAGCGACGACAGTTAATACTCAACTTGCAGCGGGTGACTCTTACCCAAATAACGGTACTACTGCTCAAAGTGGAGTGCCCATGTTTGTCTTTGGTGGAAGTGGAACAGCCAATGCCCTAAACTTAACTGTAAACAGTGCTCTCGTCACCGATCCCTACTCGATAGCTGCTGCTGGTAATCCTCCACAAGGCACTAATGACGGCTCTAACGCTCAGACGATGGCCGAGCTATCATCCTTGTCGAACGGTCCGGATGCTATGTATCGTACGATGGTTGGAGGTATTGGACTCGATGTGTCTAACGCTGGGTCCTTACTTAGTTCTGCACAAGTAGCTTATCAGAGTACCTACCAACAGTCTCAGAGCGTCTCTGGGGTGGCAACTAATCAGCAGCTTGTGGACATGCTTAATTATCAGCAAGGATATCAAGCTGCTGCAAAGGTTATCTCCACAGTGTCGGCATCGATTCAATCTCTAATGCAGGCGGTATAACTGTGTATACACTTCCACTTACCCAGTCAGCTATCTCTCTCATGTCAAGCACGAACCTGAACTTGGATCAGAGTCAACTTCAGGTGTTGCAGAATCAACTTACGGTTGGCCAGAACATTACTCAACCCTCGGACAGTCCTGCTGGAGTCGTGGCAGTTATGGACGTAGCGGCTCAGCAAGTCCGCTTTACTCAGTATCAAACAAACGCTCAGAGTGGACTAACTGTTGCCCAGATGGCTAACGGCACATTAAATGACGCTGTAAGCGTGCTTCAAAGTGCTAGAACGACACTTTTACAAGCTGGTAGCTCTGCTGTTACTCCAGCATCAGCGTCAGGCTTAATCGCCTCGCTCCAGTCAGATTACAATACGTTACTAGGTATGGCTAACACTGCGTATATGGGAAACGCTATCTTCGCTGGTACCTCGGGCTCTCAGGGTGCATACGATCCGTCAGGAAACTACCTCGGTGCGGGACCGTCTCCATCTACTACCGTAGGACCAGGTTTTCAAGCTGCGACCGTAGTCACAGCACCGTTTG
>JAKBGL010000093.1 GCA_021833085.1 Actinomycetes bacterium
AGAAGCAAAGAGGAAGCAACGGAAGTTCAACCAACCCTCCCCTAGTTGAAAGGTTCTCTATGGATAAAAGAGAAACGCTCATGACGATTGAACTGAGCGAACTCGGTCTCCTCGGTAGCGTTGGAGTCAGTGATGAGGAGCGAAGTAATCTCCAACCGTTGAGCTTTGACGTAAGGGTTGAGTTAGCGTCCATCCCCGAGTCTGATGACATCGCATCAAGTTATGACTACACCCTAATTGTAGATACTGTCTCAAGGGTGGTCATGAGGACCCAGCATCGGTTACTTGAAACGCTGTCGGTCTCGATCGTATCGGCGTTACTTGAAGACCCAAAGTTGATCTCTGCACAGGTGACGGTAAAAAAAATGAGACCGCCAGTCGAAGCCCATCTTGCGTTTGCTGCAGTTACCTACTTTCGAGAGAAGCGGTAATGCTGTATTACTTGGCGCTTGGATCAAATCTCGGTAAGAGGATGGACTTTCTGGCTGGCGCCGTCAACGCTTTAGGAGATGAGGTAACTAAAATCTCTAACGTCTATGAGACTGAGCCGGTTGGTGGTCCAACGAATCAGTATCCCTACTTGAATTTGGTGTTGCAGGTCGAGACCGACAGCGGTCCTTTTGCCATGTTGCGAAGGGTTAGCTCTATAGAGACCGATAGTGGAAGAGTCCGAGGTGTTGTTAATGGGCCGAGAACCCTAGATATCGATATCGTATTTATAGAAGGAGTAAGAGTACGCTCAAAGGACTTAATCGTTCCTCATCCAAGAGCATTTGAACGTGGCTTTGTAATCGCACCTCTTGCTGATCTTTCACCTTCAGTTGCGTTGAGGCTTTCCCCTTCGTTGTTTAGAGCCATAAACCGAGAAACCCCGAGGATCGGTAGTAAAGCACTTCCAGGGGTTGTCGATGTTGGTTCGTTGGATGGGATCATTAATACAGTTTAGCCTGTATGGACTGTAAGTGAGAATAGTGATGTCGTTGTGGATGAGCCGCCCGAAGTAGTGTTATTGCTTAACTTCCTGATACTTTGAGAGGTAGTTCTTATGAGTGAAGCAGTGGGGATAGTACAGGAGTTTTTGGTGTTCCGAGGTCGTTTGAGTTTTCAAAGTAATAGCACCTTATCGCTCGACTATGATTCTTGGTCGTTGTGCAGGAGGTAGCAACTTGCTTTTGTGCGTAGATGTAGGTAATACCCAAATTGTCCTCGGCGTATATGACTTATCTGTCGGCACCGGTCACAAGGATGCATCTTGGGGACTCGTAAGACACTTTCGCTTGGCGACGAGAAACGACTATACCTCGGACGAGATGGCACTTTTGCTATCCCAGATGCTTGCTTTAGGAGGATTGGGAGGCACGAAAGAGCTCACTGGAGCCGTGGTGTCTTCTACGAACCCTATGGTTGGAGCAACGGTTGTGGAAGCAATAAAACGCTGGAGCCACCTCGATCCACTCGTGGTTTCGGGCGCAACCAAAGTTGGGATAGAGGTTAGGTACAACCAACCTACAGAGGTTGGTCCAGACAGGGTTGCTGATGCCGTCGCCTTTCTGGGTCTTTACGATCCCCCGGGCATAGTCGTCGACTTTGGCACGGCAACAACGTTTGATGCCATCAACTCATACGGGGAGTACATCGGAGGTGCAATAGCACCCGGAGTCGCCGTGAGCCTAGATGCGCTGTTTTCAAGGGCCGCTGCGCTCAGGCGCGTTGAGATGGTTGCTCCTTCTGTGGCTATTGGACGTTCAACTGCTGAATCGGTGCAGTCGGGAGTTATCTTTGGTTTTGCTGAACTTGTAGATGGAATGTGTGAGAGATTCGAGGAGGAGTTGGGCCCATGTACAGTGGTAGGTACGGGAGGGTTATGTTCAGTAGTAGCTCCTTATACAAAAAAGGTGCAGGCTCATGAGCCTTGGTTGACTCTGTTTGGACTTAGGTTAATTCATGAACATAATCAAAAAGTCGCTAAGTAGTTTCGCCGAATTTGTTTGATAGCAGGAGATAGATGTTAGAAGAAGAAGCGGTTCCACAAGGTATTGCTGAAGACTTGAGACCTTATAGTTTTCAGGACGTCTCGTCAGTAGCGAGTTTAATGCACCTGTCGGATGAACTTAACCCAGGAGAACGAGGTAAGACGGAAATCCGAGTCGCTGGTAGGGCTATGCTTATTCGACGCCAAGGGAGACTAATTTTTGCCTCTTTAGTGGACTCTACGGGTCACATTCAACTTTTTGCTTCTGCATCCGAAACTGATAAGTTCGACTCATTCTCTCAGCTTTCTATTGGGGACTGGATCGGTGTAACCGGTGTCGTTATGAAAACTAAACGAGGCGAGTTCTCAGTTGCGGTACGTGAGTGGACTATGCTTGCAGAGAATCTTAGAAGCTTTGGTGATAAGTGGAGAGGTATCTCTGACCCCGACTTGAGATACCGCCAACGTTACGTAGATCTCTGGGTAAATCCAGGTGTTCGGGAAACATTTCAAGTGCGATCTAAGGTTGTAGCCTCGATTCGGCGTTACTTAGATGGCCTTGGATTTATGGAGGTAGAGACTCCAATGTTGCAAACTATACCAACTGGCGCTATGGCCGAACCATTCGTGACACACCACAACGCTTTGGACTTAGATCTGTATCTTAGGATTGCTCCCGAGCTGTTCTTGAAAAGATTGGTCGTCGGAGGGTTTGAAAAAGTTTTTGAGATTGGACGAGTATTTAGGAACGAGGGTATATCACCTCGTCATAACCCGGAGTTTACGATGTTGGAGCTCTACCAGGCCTATGTAGACTATAACGACATTATGGTATTGACTGAAAGTTTAGTATCTCACGTGGTTAGTGAGATACTTGGGTCAACTGTAGTGCCGTACGGTTCTGAGCTTTTGGATTTTACCCCTCCATGGCGTAGAGATACTCTAGAAAACCTTGTATCGGAAAAGTTAGGAGAGCAGATCTCATTAGAGATGGACCTAGGGCGTCTTGAGGGACTGCTCAAGGAGTATGACGTTGAGGCTAAACCAGATTGGGGCCCAGGCAAAAAGGTAGTCGAACTCTACGAAAAGACGACTGAATCTACTCTAATACAGCCTACTTTCGTATTGGACTTTCCGACAGAGGTGTCTCCTCTTGCTAGACAACACAGAGACAAAGCGAATCGAGTCGAGCGATTTGAGGCTTTTGTTGCTGGACGGGAGCTAGCGAATGCATTCTCTGAGTTAAATGATCCTAAGGTCCAGCGAGAACGATTTGAAGCTCAGCTAGCGGCCCGAGAAGCCGGCGACGCTGAAGCCATGGTTCTTGATGAAGACTATCTTAGATCATTGGAGTATGGTCTACCCCCAACTGGAGGACTTGGTATCGGTATCGATCGACTAGTGATGTTGCTTACTAACAATCAACAGATCAGAGAGGTAGTCCTCTTCCCAACCATGCGTCCTGAAACCTAGACAACTCTTTATTCATTAGGATACGCCTGCAGGACCTGCATTAACGAGTCGACGAGAGATCCAGCGACTTCGACGACATCCCAGATGGGTCCTGAGTTAAGTTCGTCCGCCACCTCTTTGCACCTTCGAAGGTAGCGACCAAGGATTTCCGCTGAACGGAGGAAAGCTCCGCTGTCAAGTAGTAATTGATTAATTCTAGAGAGGTCAATATCAGGGCTTTTGAGAAGTTCTCCTAGTGCCTCGGACACCTTTGGATTGCGAAGCCCATAGATCATGGGCAAGGTGTACACGCCTTCTGTTAGATCTTGGCCAGGAGTCTTCCCAAGAGTCGAGCGGTCGGCAATAAAGTCCAAAATATCGTCTCTGATCTGAAAGATCATTCCAAAGCTATGACCAAGTTCGTTTAGTAAAGTTTTCTCGTCTTCGGATCCTCCGGCTACCGATGCACCTATTTTGCACGAAGCTCCAAGTAGGGAAGCCGTCTTACCGGAGATGGCCTCTAAGTACTCCTCCTCGCTTCGATCTAGGTTGAACCCCGACTTTACTTCCAGTATCTGCCCCGTACACATGTCAGCTAAGGTGTCGGCTAAGAGTTCAGCAACCTCAGATCCAAGCCGAGCAGCTATTCCCGCAGCTCTCGCTAGGAGAAAGTCACCTGTTACTACTGCGATTTGATTGCCCCAGCGGCTGTTGACAGAAGCCACGTTTCTTCGGGAGGTAGCCTCGTCCATAACGTCATCGTGATGCAAAGATGCTAAGTGGACGAGCTCAACCGCGACGGCTCCGTGGTAACACCGGTAATCAAGTATTGAGGAAACGGAAAGAGCGGAAGCTAGCGCTAGGGTGGGTCTCACTCTTTTGCCACCAGCTCCGATCAAATGTGTCGATATCTCTGTCAGAAAAGGATCGTCACTCTTCACTGCATCGATTAGATGGTTCTCTAGTTCCTGCATTGCGCTTGCGATCTGTGGTATTTGAAAATCTTTAGTGTGCACTAGTAATACAAAATAGGTTAGTTGCGAGCAATATCGACAATTCAAAGGCGATCACTTGAAGAATTGTCGAGAAATTCTCTGACTGTGAGGTCTGACCTGACTTCAGGGTTTGAGTAATTTGCTCGATATAGTTCGCTTGACCTTCATAGTGACGTAGCAATATCTCCATGTTCTCTTGCTTGAGAGTCGGTAAAGACAACGTCTGCTTTGGCGCGAGGTCCCTGAGATTGGTGTACTTGGGGACTCTGACTCAACGCGGTTGAATCTTATTAGGGGCAGTAGTTAGCTCTTGGTGCAGTATGGGAAAGTGCATTAGTTAGAGCCGGTGCTCTGTAATGAGCTAAACGTTCTTGAGGAAGATGCCGAAGAGTTTTTACCTGTTCGCAACAGAGGAAGGTGATATCTGTCAGGTATCATGAAGCAAGTTCATGTGAGATGCGACCTGTGCAGCAGGTTGTTGCAGCAGTTTTGTTTTTTGGTCAAGTTGGAGGAGATCTATGGTATAGTGTATAGCTTGGAGAGCAGTTACCTTTTCGTTAGCCGGTCAGGTCTTACAGAGAATCTTCTCAGGCAGTGCTCAGCCAATCCTGGAAGCTTACACGATGTTTAAGCGTTGTCATTAGTGTAGAAGTGAAAGATCAGGTAGGACTATAAAACGTATAGAGCGAAATTGTTAGTAGAATTGAATATGACGTACTCAACTCCTTCTAGGAGGCAAGAACTTGTTTGAAAGATTTACAGATAGAGCTAGAAGAGTCTTAGTGCTCGCTCAAGAAGAAGCGAAGCTGCTCAACCATAACTATATAGGAACTGAGCACATCCTCTTGGGTTTGATCCACGAAGGTGACGGTGTTGCGGCGCAGGCTCTTGAGTCGCTAGGAATTTCTTTGGCAGCCGTGAGGGAGAAGGTTGAAGAAAAGATTGGACCGGCTCAGGGATCTGCACCTGGGTCCCCACCTTTTACTCCTAGAGCTAAGAAGGTGCTTGAGCTGTCCTTGCGC
>JAKBGL010000094.1 GCA_021833085.1 Actinomycetes bacterium
ACGAGCAACTCCTCTAAGATAAATAAAAGTCACTTCCACCTCAGAGCCCTGAAGGCCGAACGCGAGGAAGCAAGGTAGGAAAACAACCTATGGACAGAGACTTTACGCACGACAATAACAAGTATAGAACGATACAAACAAAACTTAGGCGCGTAAATAAACAAAAAGCCGGAAGCTTGTATCAAGCTTCCGGCAAATAGTCTACAGGAGACTACTTCAATTCCACCGTGGCTCCAGCTCCTTCGAGCGCCACCTTCGCCTTCTCACCATCTTCTTTGGATACTTTCTCAAGTACCGTCTTTGGAGCGCCGTCAACGAGATCTTTCGCTTCTTTCAAGCCTAGATTCGTCAAAGTACGTACCTCTTTGATAACTTGAATCTTCTTATCTCCCGCTGCGATTAGAACCACATCGAACTCATCTTGCTCTTCAACGGCCGCCTCTGCACCAGCGCCACCTGTTGGGGCTGTCGCTACAGCGGCGACGGGAGCTGCCGCGCTCACACCGAATCGCTCTTCAAACTCTTTCAGGAGCTCAGAGAGTTCCAAAACAGTCATAGAAGCAATCGCATCTAAAATCTCTTCTTTACTTGCCAACTAGATCAACTCCTAACACATGCCCCTCCGGGCCATACCAATAAAACAACTAAACATCGAGTTCGAAAACTGAAACGCCTAAGCCTGCTCGTTCTTGTCGATAAAGGCTTGAAGAGCATACGCGAAGTTTTGCGGAAGTGCTTTCAGGAGTCCTGCGAACTTCTGCATCGGCGCTGCTAGAGCACCAGCGAACTGGGCTAATAGAACCTCACGAGATGGCAGATCAGCAAGAGCTAGGGTGTCTTCGACCCCAAGTCGCTTTCCACCCATCAAGCCGCCCTTTAGGACAAGCGCTGGTCTCGTTTTGGCGAACTCTCTCAAAGACTTAGCAATCGCAGCAGGATCGTCTTTGACAAAAGTCAAGGCCGTTGGACCTTCCAATAAAGGCTCTACAACGCTATTTCCGCTTTGAGATGCAGCTATCCGCACCAACGTATTCTTGAAGACCTTGATCTCGGCACCTTTGGAGCGAAGTTCCGTTCTTAGCTCTTCTAACTCCGCAACCTTGAGCCCTCGATACTCTGTTACGAGCACTGCGGCCGAGTCGTCAAACCGACGTTTCAACTCTTCAACAATTGCCACCTTTTCAGGTCTTGGCTGTTCCATACTTCTCCTCGAGTGCATAAATTGCTCACTCACCCGACTCGGAGAGATCGCTTCATCAGGCGGAAAACCTTTAAGCTCATTGAGCACCGGACCTCTTCAGCGAATCAAAGCTGAGTTGAACGAAAAACTAATCTACCATGAAAGAACGAAACTCCTGCAGTTACGCAGCGCTTTGAACCACGTCCTCGTCAGTCAACTTAAGTTTGTTGGTATCAACTTTTATTCCTGGGCCCATCGTCGAAGATAGACTTACGCTTCTAAAGTAACGCCCCTTAGCGGAGGCCGGCTTCGCTCTCTGGAGTTCCTCAATAACGGCCCGGAAGTTGTCAGCGACCTGTGCGACGCTGAAAGAGACCTTTCCAATACGAATATGAACTATGCCGACTTTATCGGTTCGATACTCCACTCGCCCGCCTTTGAACTCCGTAACAGCTCGACCAACGTCATTGGTAACGGTGCCAGTCTTAGGGTTGGGCATAAGCCCTCTTGGTCCAAGTACCCGACCAAGACGACCCACTTGGGGCATTAAATCAGGCGTCGCTATTGCTATGTCGAAGTCCAGAAACGCTTCTTTCTCGATCCTTGCAACGAGGTCATCGGCGCCGACCACATCGGCCCCAGCCTCTCGAGCTGCAGTAGCTGCATCGCCTGCAGCAAATACAGCAACCCTTACCTCCTTACCAGTACCCGATGGAAGTGCGACTGTACCGCGAACAATTTGATCGGCTTTGCGTGGATCGACTCCCAGACGAACCGCAACCTCGACCGTCTCGTCAAACTTCGCTCTAGCAACCTTTTTAACAAGATCGATTGCCTCTATGGGTGTATACAGCCTCTCCGCATCGACTAGCTGAGTTTGAGCTTTTTGAGTTTTTGTAGCCTTCATCTTTATAGATCTCCCAATCACTTCTCTTAGGTCATTCGACCACAGATATTCCCATCGACCTCGCCGTGCCTTCGATCTGACGTATAGCTGCGTCAAGGTCATAAGCATTGAGGTCTTGCATCTTGGTTCTAGCGATCTCAGCAACCTGTTCCTTCGTCACAGTACCTGCCTGTGTACGTTTGTTGGTTGCCGATCCCTTCTCAACTCCGGCAGCCTGACGTAGAAGTACAGGCGTCGGAGAAGTCTTCAGTACGAAACTAAAGGAACGGTCATCGTAGATCGTTACCTCAACAGGAACAACTTGACCTCGCTGGGCCTCGGTTGCTGCATTGTACTGCTTAACAAACTCCATCGTTTGAATTCCGTGAGGACCCAGAGCGGTGCCCACAGGAGGAGCCGGCGTTGCCGCTCCAGCATTCAAGTTAATCTTAACGACAGCAGTTACTCTTCGTTTCGCCATTTACCTATCACTCACTTCCGAAATACAAGCCCTTAGAGCTTAGCAACTTGAGTGAACTCAAGCTCCACCGGGGTTTCTCGTCCAAAAATATTTACCAGCACTTTGAGTTTCAGTTGATCTTCGTTGATCTCCGAGATCTGACCAGAGAAGTCAGCGAACGGACCCTCCTTGACCCTTACGGTTTCACCAACTTCGAAGTCAACTACCGGTCTTACCCGCTTAGATTCTCGAACTCCACCCTCACGAGATTTATCGAACGCGAACATCGATTCAACTTCCTTGCGAGGTAAAGGAGTTGGTTTAGAGGCAAGACCTACGAAGGATGTCACACCAGGAGTATTGCGGATCAATGACCATACGTCATCGTCCATGTCACATCTGACCATTATGTACCCTGGATAAACCTTCTTGGAACTAGTAACCGGCTTGCCGTTTTTAATCTCCGTAACGTCTTCTAGCGGTATGACAACCTCATAGATGCGATCTTCCATGTTCAACGACTTCGCACGTGCGAAAAGGTTAGACTTCACCTTATTTTCATATCCAGCGTAGGAATGGATTACAAACCAATCGCCCGGACGATCATAAGGGCTTTCTGCAAGGATCCTCTTCTGCATCCTTTTCATCGGGATCTAAAGGACTCTCCGAGTCATCCGGTCGTTCATCTTGGTCCATAATCTCTTCAACTCCCCTCGTAACTAGTTCAGAACTACTCAAAACTTCGATCCGTTCTCACTTGAAAAGGAAAAACACTAGCTTAGAGAAGACAAGATTCAGTCCAAAGATAAAAGCAACCACCAGAACCAGCACTACAAAAACTAATGACGAGTAGCTTATAACGTCTTGCCGGGTCGGCCACTTAACTTTCTTGAGTTCGCTCCGAACGTCATTAAAGTACTTCTTTAAACCGCCCCGTTTCGAACGATCGGGCTTCGCCCTCACTTGCGACTGGGCAGCCTTTGAGGGAGGGGCCGGCTCGCCACTCTTATCTAACTGTCCTTGCCGTTGCAGCATCCGCTTAGTCTCGCGGTTCACCTTCTACCTCTGTCTAGAACTATTCCGAGCAGGGTAGGAGGGACTCGAACCCCCAACACCCGGTTTTGGAGACCGGTGCTCTACCAATTGAGCTACTACCCTTTGTCAACCAAAGTATCCTACCACCACAGCGAGTTAATTGAGTCATCCCGACTTGCGCACGTATATTTCTCCTACCATCAAGAGATATCACGAGCAGCCTTGGAAGTCTCTCTCTCAAGGTCTCGATAGAAGTCGTCCTCGGAACTCCTCTTGGGAACTAGGATCTCCACAATTTTCTTCCTTGCTCTAAAAAGCCAGACCTTTGCTGTCGTCTCAGTTATCGATAGTTTCTCCGCTATCTCTCTATGTGACAGTCCGTAGTAATCACGTAAAATAACGACTGACTTAAACCTTGGGGGGAGCTTAGCTATTGCTCGTTCAATATCAATAACCGTTGCTGTGAAAGACCCGTCGTCGTCAAAGTTTGATTGATCGTCGCCATCTTCGGCCAGCTCTTGCACCTCTCGAACGGACCGTTTAGAACGCACGACACGAAAAGAGTTGGCTGTATTTAACACAATGCGATGAAACCAAGTTTCAAAAGATGACTCACCTCTAAAGTTCTCAAACCCCTTACATGCCCTCATGTAGGACTCTTGAATTACATCACTAGCGTCCTCAAGGTTTCCCACCAATTTCAACGCTAACGATAATGAGGATTGGTAGCAGGTCGAAAATAGCTCCTCTACCTTAGAAAACTTGCCGCCTTCCACAAGACGGAGTTCCGGAGCTATAAAGTGCTCATCTTCTTCAACTCGATACAAATCAACCTGCCTAACGGGTCTCTTTGTGAAGCGTGTGCCTTCTATCCCATTGACAGTACTTCTTCATTTCAATTCTCTCACGATCATTCTGGCGATTTTTAACCGTGATATAGTTTCTACGCTTGCACTCCTCGCAAGCAAGGGTAACTTTCACTCGCTTCTCGTTTTTAGCCATCTATAACTCCATTTCGCCGCTACGTAAATACTAACGGGTCTAACTTGCCAAATAAGTAGCGGCGGTCGGACTCGAACCGACGACCACACGATTATGAGCCGTGTGCTCTAACCAACTGAGCTACGCCGCCATGGAGCCCCCTGTCGGAATCGAACCGACGACACCAGCCTTACCATGGCTGTGCTCTGCCTACTGAGCTAAGGGGGCAACTTGGCAAAATACTAGTCTGTAGAAGTCTATAGTCAAACCAGTATCATTGGGTTCTATAAAAAGTACACCTACCTGTGCTATGACCATAACCACATTACACAGCAGGTCATTATATTTATTTCAAAATACCTAAAGTAACGGTGTAGCAACACATATACCCATCCACGATCACTAAATTGATTATCGTGCTCATCAGAACCGCAGCCAGTCAAGATTCCGAAGAGATTCGTCAAATCTACAACCACGAGGTACTGAACTCCTTAGCCACTCTCGACCTCATTCCTCGATCACAGCACGCTCAAAGCGTATGGATGGCAGAGCACTCTGGTATCCATACAGTCCTCGTTGCAACAGATGAAGACCAGGTCATAGGCTTTGCCTCCATATCCCCATACCGACCTCGTCCCGGATATTCATCTACCGTGGAGAACTCTATATATGTTCACAAAGACCACAGAGGACGTCATGTCGGGACCAACCTACTAACCGCACTAATAGAAGAAGCCAGTCGCTCCGGATTTCACTCGATCATGGCCAGAGTCGTAGCTACGCAGTCCTCATCTATCGAACTTCACAAACGGTGTAACTTCGAGTTAGTAGGAGTCGAACGTGAAGTGGGGCGCAAGTTTGGACAGTGGATCGACATAGCTCTAATGCAACTCTTTC
>JAKBGL010000095.1 GCA_021833085.1 Actinomycetes bacterium
TAGATCCTTATTCAAAGGCCTTTGTGGACACAGCCAACAAAGCAGCTGTTGAAAGAGTAAGACATGGACGAGAGTCGTTACGGGTAGTTAACTCTACAGCGGGACGCCTGTGTTGGTCCACTAAAGCGGGGGGCGTAGTCCTTCGCTACTAAATGCGGCGTCCAGGGTAGGCTTTATCTGAAGCAGTATGGATCTTTGAATATGATCTTTGATCGCAATACGGAACTGCTCGACAGAAGCCTTTGCATCATGGCGTCCGTCATAGAGAGCTACCGCATAAAATACATGGCCCATCGCATAACTCGGTGATAACGAGATCGAGACCTTGAGTAAGTTCATGCCCTTGCTCTCCAACGCACCATCTTTGCGTAGCGATCCCACCTGGAAAGAGATCCAGCCCTGATACGCTAAGGCTTGAGGTTGTGTCGGATCTGTCTGCAAGACCTTTGCAAGAATTTGACTAGCAGCGTCATATTGACCCGCGCCTGCTAGAACCTCTGCATCTAGTACCTGCTGATCCACGGTGGTTGACGAGGGTCCTGAATTTGTCGAGCCGGCGAGCAGCCCATATCCCAAGATGCCGCCTCCCGCAAGGAGAAACGCTACTGAGCCTAAAAGCAGAAGAGATCTCTTCCCCTGATCCCTTGCAGACTTTACTAACTTTGAAGCCCGTTCACTCAATGATGGTCCCCCAGGGTAAGAACCAGCAACGGCTCCAACATCTGCGACTGAAGCATTGTAAGGGATACTCGTCGAAAGGCTCAACTTTCGCTTCTGAGACACACTTCCTCGAAGACGAAAGACCTCTAAGATCGCCGCTACCAAGAAAGAAGCCGGTAGGAACCAAAGCAAGAGGTTAATCCCAGACTTTGGTGGCGTCATCAGTATCTCACTTCCGTACGTAGTAACCAACGTGTCCAAAATCTCGGAGTTACTCTCTCCACCAGCGATCGCCTTTCTAATAAAGACCCGCATGGTGTACGATGTCGCGTCGTTCGAATTATAGATAGAAAGGTCGATACAGGTAGGACACTTAACCTCCTTCTCCAAAGTTATCGCTCTTGACGGGGAGTCTGAGGTTGTAAGGTTCTTGTAGGTAACAAAACTCAAAGAAACCAACACTACGATACCTGCCAAAATCCAAAACCGCTTCCGCCTTGAAACAGCAGTTGCCTTAGTCAAAACAGTCACATCTAGTACCCCTTCGACTTCGCGATCTGAACCAGGACAGAGAGTTGCTTAGCCGTAATAGGACCAATGATTTTGGTCACCACCTTCCCGTTTGGAGCAACTAGAAAACTCTCAGGAGGCTCCGTGACACCCCAGCGTAAAGCAGTCTGTCCATTTGAGTCCACTACTACGGGCCAGTTAGCACCGTAAGATGAGAGAAACGATGTCGCCGATGCGCTTTCATCGTCGTAGTCGACTCCCAAAACCTGGACTACGTTAGACTCGCTCTTCGCAAACGACACCAACTGCGGCATCTCTGTCTTACAGCTACTACACCACGACGCAAAGAAATTGACTAAGACAAATCGGCCTTTGTAGTCTGACAACGATGTAGAGCCACCCGAAAGTAAAGGTCCACTTAGGACGGGGGCGCTGTGGAACAATAACGGAGATGGGGCGCTTTGGGTCGACGCCGGCTTTCGGGTGGCTAAGAAAGCTGCGAACACGATAAATACAACCCCCAAGAGAGTCGCCACAATTCGAATGCGCCTTGACCCACGGGAGATCTCACGAACTGACGTACTTTGGTCATCTGACCCAAGATCTTCATCCGCGGAAAAGGGTTCCGAGATCGAACTCACCTCCAACTTAGACATATCTAACTCGGCGACGGTTGACTAAGCAGACTCTCATCTTGCCCTACTAACACAACTTCGTCGGAAATGTCGCCTTTCCCTAGGCCATTCTTCCGTACCTTTTTGAGCCTTCGCTCTGACCAGCCAAATGCTGCAAGTGCAGCACCAAGTCCCATAGTTGCCGCTCCCACCCACAGCCAAGAGATCAAGGGTTGGATGATGATCCCTATGGTAATGCGAGGGTGCCGAAGTGCAAGGTTAGGTGCGTTATTAATCGTCAGATAAATATCGCGAGAAAACTGAACATCGACAGACGGGGATCCAACGGCTTCTGTATATGTACCAAACTGACTTATAGCTGGGTGAAACGGTCCCACCCCATTTATCAGGACGTTTGCTTCAAAACTACTCTTCGCTGGAGTCACAACATTTTGAACTCCTAGGTACGTTACTCGCGCACCAAAGAACTCGGCACTTTGACCCCTAATCAATCGCACCTCTCCTTTGTGGCCAAAAGTCGTCGCCGATACAAGAGCAAACGCAATTAATGCCACCCCAATATGTACGACCATTCCTCCATTTCGCTTTGACAACAACCCTCTGACAATACCTTTTTGTCTTCCTATAGTTACAGTAGATCTGTAGATCTGATATGCCGCGGACACAAGTGCAAATGTTGCCAATGAGAAAGTGGCGAGAACGTCTAAGTGATACTCACCCGAGATTACCGATAGTGCTAGAACCGTAATAGCCGCAGCAGCGGGAACACGCACCCTGTCACCAATCTCTGAAAGTGTCGAGGATCTCCACGGAACCACCGGAGAGATAGCCATGAAAAACAACAACAACAGTCCTATCGGTGCTGCAAATGAATCGTAGTAAGGGGTACCAACCGTTACTGGTTCGGGTGAAACTATCTGCACAATCAGAGGAAACGTTGTACCCAAAAGTACTACAAACGCGAGCCCCGAGAAAAGCAGGTTGTTTACAAGCAAGGCAGTCTCTCTGTTAAGGGACGTTCTGACCCTTCGCCCTGAGCGCATCTTATCCGCTCTAAAACCTACGAGTCCTACTGAAAATACAAGTACCGCACCAAAAAATACGATCAAAATGTCCCCGAGGTTGGAGTCAGAAAAGGCGTGAACCGACTCAAGCACACCCGATCGGGTAAAGTAGGTTCCAAGTATCGTAAGAGCGAACGCTGCTGAAATCAGAGAGTAGTTCCATACTCGCATCGAGTAACGTTTTTGTTGAGCCACAGAAGAATGTAAAAACGCTGTTGCACATATCCACGGTAAGAACGCAGCGTTTTCAACTGGATCCCATGCCCAAAAACCACCCCACCCTAAGACTTGATAGGACCACCAAGCCCCAAGTGCTATTCCAATCGTCAAAGCCGACCAAGATAGCAGCGTCCAAGATCGAGTCCTCTGTAACCAAAAGCTCTCTTTCTCTCCAGTAATTAAAGACGCCGACGCAAAAGCAAAAGGCACCGTCATGCCTACAAAACCTGCGTAGAGCATAGGTGGATGAACTGCTACCAAGGGATAATCCTGAAGTAATGGGTTAGGGCCCTGCCCATCGGCAGGAATAGCTCCCACGGTATGCACGAACGGATTAGCTGGACCAACCATAAGTGCAACGAAGAATACTAAGACCACTCCGGCGATTACAAGAGCCCAAGAGGTAGTACGTTCACCTGCATAGCGCCGAGTCACCACAACCATCGCCACTATGAATAGGGAGAGGATTAATGCCCAAAGTAACATTGATCCTTCTAAGGCCGACCACATACCTGTTATTGAGAATAGGAGAGGTGTCTCTCTCGAGTTATTTTGAACCACATACTCTAGCGAGAAGTTATGAGATATAAGTGCTTGTTCCATGGCAGCCGTAGACACCGCGAGTCCGCCAGCGGCCACAACTAAAAAGTATCGACCTTGGCGTCTTGCAAACTCCGAGTCTTTATAGATGCTATAGAGGAGAGCCACGACTCCAAAGGTTGCTGCCACGACCCCGAGAAGAATCCCGGTTCGCCCGACTGCTATGTCCACTAGCTGGTTCCTCCTGCATTCTTGATCCGACTTGGATGCGCAGCTACATAGTTCGCGGAGTGTTTGACCATGATTTGATCGGAGAGAAAGGTATTGGATGTATTTGACTGGAAGTGACCCACTACGACTACTGGAACGGAAGGTTGAAACAGCTGCGGAGGTGCACCTATCTCAACGACTGGAACCACTGTATGATCGAACCTTACAGAAAAGTTTACCCCCGACGGGGTTGGTTGAACTGTACCGGGAACCACGACTCCTTCCATGCGGAATGTCGAAGTTCCAAGTTGCGCTTTATCAGTGACCGCTTGTTGGGCTGTGTAGAAGTAGACGAGGGCCGATGACAGGCCCTTATAGAGAATAAAAACTAACGCTGCGATGACTACAAATATCGCAGCAACAGCGGAGCGTTTTATCTTTCTCTTCTTACCCTTTGTACCAGGTATCTCTTTCCAGTCAGTAACGTTTTCACTCGAAATGTCTAGCACCTCTGACTCAGGTTCCATCACTTGAGTTCCTCTGCTGTCCACCGTCTTCGTTATCCGTTAGGACAACCGCCACGTTTAACTTCTTCGATCTGACAGCGAGCCAAATCGCGTAAGAGCCGAGACCTGTTGCAACTGCGATATAACCCGCCTCAACGAAACCATTCATCTAAAGACCTCCTCTAAAGATTCTCAGATTGTACCCACTCGTTCTTTGATCGCTCTTTCTACAGTTTGGTCCTCAAGTTTGAACTGGGTCCTGGCTATGTCGTATCTTTTAATCACCATCCAGACATAGACCACCGTGAAAGACAAAAATCCCAAAAGTAGCGTCCAAGCCATCTCGCCATGGATCTTTGGATTTAGGTCCGCGTTGAAAACGGTCGCACTTTGGTGAAGAGTCTTCCACCAAACTACAGATTGATGAACTATCGGCACATCGATAAAAGCGATGAGTGCAGCAACCGCAGAGCGCTTTGCTCTTTGTTCGCGGTCTTCGCTAACTCGTCTAAGTGCAAGATAGCCGAGGTAAAGTACCAACAGTAAGGCAGTCGTTGTCAAGCGAGCATCCCAAGTCCACCAAACACCCCAGGTCGGACGTCCCCATATAGATCCGGTTATTAGAGTAAGCGCTGTAAACACTACACCTACTTCAGCGGAAGAAGCCGCGAGTAGGTCCCACTTATAGTTTCTGGTCTTTTTCCAAAGGTAAGCTAAGCTTGCGAGCGACGTAACACCGTAAGCTAAGTAAGCTACCCATGCCACAGCTGGATGGACATAGATCAGGCGAACCAAGTTACCCTGGAACACATCTGGAGGAGTAATCCACAGTCCCATGATGTAAGTCACGCCAACAGTTACAAGTGCAAAAGCCCCTACCAGTGCTATCCAACTCTTCCTAGCCATAGCTACTCCTCTAAAACCGACCCAAAGGTCAACGTTCCCAAAGACAGGAACGCGGCCGCAAATAGTATGAGAAGACCAACCCATGGATCCCCTAAACCAGCCTTGCCCGCAATCTCATTTTCCCACGCTTTAGTACCACTTAG
>JAKBGL010000096.1 GCA_021833085.1 Actinomycetes bacterium
GCTAATATACTCCTCTGGAAGCAGGCCACGACGTTGTGCCTCTTGAGCACGGTATAGATTAATTTTAGTCGTTAGGTCTTTATATGCTCGCTCTTGCGCGTTGAAGGGACTTGAACGTTTTAGGGGATCTACTCTTGGCGACGCCGTTGGAGCTGTATCGGGGGTTCTTCCAACTATCTGTTCCTCTAATGGGTCTAAGAGACTTGACCAAGGCGGTGATGTTCCTTGCTTAGCACTACTAGTGAAGGAGATATGAAGCGAGTCACTTGCACGAGTCATGGCCACGTAGAGGAGTCTCTGTTCCTCCTTCAGAACTTGCGGCTGTCTCGCTTTGACACTTGAGACCCTACTTCGATCTACTCCGATCAGATGGACGTGGTACCACTCCAACCCTTTCGCGCCGTGAAACGTGGTTAGCGTGACTGCGTCGTGTCCACCGCTTGACTCTCTCACCTTGTCTATGACTTCGATCGTCTCGGCAACGCTTATCTCGGGCTGAACACGCCTTAGCCTCAAGAGCGCTTGTAAAAGACCTGCGGGAGGTGTGCTTGAGAGGTTAGATCGGGGCTCTTGAGACTCTGATAGGTGTGCTAATAGCGTCGCCACCCGGCGTTGAAGCTCTTCGGCAGTCCAGTGCTTAGTAAATAGCTTTAGGTACCTGCTAAAGGTACTGTTTGTACCGCCCGGACTCTTGGTAGGAACTCTCAGTGAACTGAAAACCTCCTCAACTATGTGTAGCTGGGCGTTGGTGCGAGAAAGCACCGCCATAGCAGAGTATGGGACGTTTTTTTCATGGAGAGAGTTTATGGTTCGAGCACATACCAACGCCTCCTCTCTTTCGTCTTTTAGATGGTGAAATACGACCCCAAGGCTTGAATCAGATGGTCTTGTCGGGTTGACCTGGTAACGTATTCGTTCGTCGGCAACGATCGGCATAATCTTTGAGGCTGCAAAGACTATCTCAGGGGTGCAGCGAAAGTTATCGGAGAGTACAACCACTGTAGCCTCGGGAAACGTATCGATAAAGTCAGACATATTGGACTCTATGGCACCGTTCCAGCCGTAGATAGATTGGCTTGGATCGCCCACGACGGAGACGTCCCTACTCTCCCCTAAGTAGGCGATAAGGAGCTCTATCTGGGAACGGTTAGCGTCTTGAAACTCGTCAACGTAGAAGTGCCTAAATAAAAACCGTTCAACTTGAGCGAAGGCTTTGTTCTGTTGCAGCCGTATAGCTGCATGAGTGACAAGATCGTCTACGTCCATGAGCCGATGACGTGTTTTATAGGACTCGTAGTTGCTGAAGACCTGTGATAGGACCTCTGCTTGTTCGTGAGTGACTTGTCTAAGAGAAGGCGCGACGTCAGCGTATCTTTGTGGATCCAATGTGCAACTTTTTGCCCATGAGATCTCAGCAGAGATCTTTTTGATGATGGTGTTTTTACTAGCGTTACCTGTGTAGTGGAACGCCTGTCTTTGAGAGGGGGGAGCTTGATCTAAGAGCTCTTTCAAAACCTGTTTCGTGTCAAGCACGATCGAAGGAGTCGCGCGTTGTTCGAACTCTGCAAAACGCTTTATAGTCGACAGCGCAATGGAGTGAAAGGTTCCAACATTAATTGGAGTTGTATCTATGAGCTGGGAGACCCTCTCACCTATCTGATAGGCGGCTGCTCGGGTGAAAGAGACCGCAACTACTTTACCGGGTGGAGTCTCTTTAGATTCGATACGGCGGGCGATCCTCTGTGTTAGTACCGTTGTCTTACCGGAACCAGCCGGCGCCACGATCGCGACTGTGGGGTTATCTTCGTCGACAGCTGCCCGCTGTTTCGTTGTTAGCTGGTTAGGGTGCTTCATTATCGTGACTCACGTGTGTTGGGTACTTCTATCCGCCGAGCCTCTGAGTTGAGGTGGGTTCTGCGCAACAGAACCAGGCTTCAGAAGACTTTACGGCATCAGAGCTTCTTTGGTTTCGTATGGGAGTCGCTATAGACCTTCCAAGATGTTCCTCTGTTATCGACCAGAGTGTAAAGAAGGTGTCTTCGAAGGCGTCGCGGCAGAGCTGGCTCTTTAACACCTGATCAGCGACAGCGTTGTGCAGATCTTCTACCTTGGGCTCACGGTATCTCCAAAGGTAGCTGTAGGTCTCTACGTCGTAGTGGGTTTTATACTCGATGAACGCGGGACTTTCAAGTAGTAAGGAGTTGGAAGGCACAAGAAGTTTGATGGAAAGTTGTACCGGTTCTAGGGTCTTTTCCATAGAGTTCTGATATACGAAAACTAAAATGTCTTCGAAGTCTTCTAGTTTTGTCCAGGGAGTAAAGGGAACAAAGGACGGATGAAAGTCGATGCCAGCGCGATCGACTAGCTGTACAGCCTCGTCGACATCGGTGCTACTGTGTCCTTTTGCGAGATTGGTGAGAGTCTCGTCTGAGAGAGACTCGACCGCTGAGGTGATGTAGATACATCCGAGTTCGGCTAACTCCTTTAGATATCGACCATACTTCAAGAGGTGCTCAACCTTTATAGTACAGTCAAAGGTTACGGTATCGAAGCGGGCTTTGATAGCTCGTGCCACCTTCATCGCGTGGATAGGTGCGTTGAAGAAGTCGGGATCGCCAAGAGTGATGTGTGTTGCTCCAGCGTTAACTTGAAACTCTATGTCGTTGAGTATATCTTCGACAGGATTTACCGCAACTCTTCCGTTGAAGAAGATAGGAAGGGGGCAGTGGCGACATCGATGTCTACATCCAACTGACGCTTCGGTGTATCCAGTAACTCTTTCGATGCCACTAGAGGTAACGGTCTTGTACCTAGTTAGGTTCGGTAAGTTTTCTCTGGCCGGCAAGTATCTCTTGACCGTGGCATTTTCAACCCCAAGGTCAAGTGCTATCTCTTCGGTGGTCGGTGTCGTTCGAACGATCAAGTCCGTGTAAGAGATGCGTGAGGCCTCACTGGCCACCTCATTTGCATAAAGACCGTACACTATGAGCTTTGTTATATGTCCGGAGTTTTTAGCTAGATATGACAGTACATCCCTAAAGAGCATGGCAGAGGTCAGCATGCCAACGGTTAGTACTGCTGTCTCAATTGCGACTGCGTTAGGGTATCCGCCTTGGTATGTGTTAAATAGCAAGTCAAGGTTCGGATCTATACTCAGGTCTACTATGTCGTACTCCGAACCTCCTTCTTTTAAGACACCTGCGACTAACGCAGCTAAGTGTGGTTGATGACCTAACTCGTAGGTCGATAAAATAAGTGGGTGCATTATGGTTCCTTGTCCAAAGAGCATCTAAAGCGAAGTCTTTTACGAACTTAACGTTGTAACTTGATGTGGGACTTCATCTACTGCTGATTTTATGTGCTTCGTGGTTACTTTGAGCCATAGTGCTTGATTCGCCTGAGCTTTACCTATCCGATATCTCAAAGGAAAGCAACTCCCGTGATCTCTTCAGCGTCTCAATTGTACTGTCGTAGCCTGGTGAGTCTGCAAAGACGAAGCCCATGTAGCGCTCCGTGAGCGGGGGAGCTTTGACGAAGGTTCCAACTGGAACGGTCAGCTCTAATGAAGTAACGTATTTGAGAGCACGTACCTGTTCCAGACCGCTAACGCTACGAAGAACGCCGGTTTTAGGGGTAGGTAGCATCAACACACCTGAGTAGGTTTTTCTCTGACGTATAACCCGCGTGGAGTCGGACTCTATCGACGAGGCGTGGGTGAGTAACAACTCTTCCAATGTGGTATCAGAACCAAATCGAAGAGCTTTTGCACATGATCCGCCTATGGATCGGGCGGCTACCTCCAAAATGTATAGTCGCCCGCTGTCTTTGATACGAAACTCAGCGTGGACAGGACCAGTCCAAAGACCTAAAGACTCGCAGCTTCTTTGAACGACACGCTCTGCCTCCCTTTGAAGTTGATGGGGTAACTTTGACGGTGTTATGTAGATCGACTCTTCGAAAAATGGGCCCCTTAGCGGCTCGGGTTTATCAAATATCGCTAGAACTACTAACTTAGAGTCGACAAGTACTCCTTCAAGCGCGTACTCGGCCCCTTCGACGTACTCCTCTAGTAGTAGCTCATCTTCGGTTGTTGTCTGCGAGGCAACCTCCAAAGCCTGTAGGAGGTCTTTGAGGTGATCGACGCGGATCACACCTTTTGACTGCGTGCCCGATATAGGCTTTATGACTAGTGGAAAGCCCGAGACTTGCATTGCAACGTCCATGAGCCGCTGGGGGTCACGCTCATCTTTGCTAATGGTTGCGTACTTTGGTTGAGGGAGTTCAAATTGGGTTTGGTTTTTACGAAACGCAACCTTGTCTGTCGTAGCGAGTAGAGATTCATCGGGGTTAGTAGGCAGACCTAGATGTGTAGATATCTGTGCGGCAATACGGACGGAGATGTCGTCTACTCCAACTACAGCGTCGAACATCTGCCCCTCAATGTGGGTCATGACTCCTGGTTCTAGGTGCAACTCTGGGAGGTGAATTACCTTGTCTAATGGAAGTATCGAAGGAGTATCAGCATCGGTAAGTAAGGTGATGTCGAGATTCAGTCGCTGGGAGGCGAGAACAAACTCGCTACTACGATAGCTACTTGATGGAAGCACTAGTAAAACCTTTGTCATTGCAACTATCATGCTATGTGAGAAAGTTATTTTGTGTGCGGAAGGAAGCTTCAAGGTATGGACAAGTCCTTTAGTGTATCGGAGAGAGCCCAGAACGTTGTGGACGAGGCTCGATCAGGAGAGAGCGATCCGGAGTCTTTAGCGCTCTGGATTGAGGTGGTTGGTGCAAGTGGGGACAGCTATACCTACGACGTCTACTTCCAAGAGACGAAACACGCCAGCTTTGATGACCTTGTGATTAGAGATGGAGAGACTCCGGTTGTAGTACCTAATCGGTCGATTGAAGCGTTGAGCGGGGCACAACTTGATCTTGATGAAGATGGAGGACTAGTCATAGTCAATCCAAACTCCCCAGTTGCGCCACCTAAGGTAGATTTGGACTTCGGACCTGACGCTTTGACTAACGACTTAGCCCTTAGAGTAAGTGCGGTATTAGCTGATGAGATTAACCCGTCGATAGCTGCTCATGGTGGTAGGGCGGATCTTATGGGTGTAGTCGAGAACACAGCCTATGTTGTTATGGGTGGTGGATGTCAAGGATGTGGATTGGCCGCAGTTACCCTATCTCAAGGTATCACGGTGGCGATAAAAGAGGCTGTTCCTGAGATTACTGAGGTGGTAGATGTAACTGATCATGCTTCAGGATCTAATCCGTTTTATCAAGAGGCGAAGAAGTAGAACTCCACAGTTATGGTAGGCGTTCTTGTAACGACATAGATTAAAAATTTAGTGAGCCAGACTTGACAAACA
>JAKBGL010000003.1 GCA_021833085.1 Actinomycetes bacterium
ATCGTCTTCTCTTTGAACGACTTCTCCACCGCAACTATCGCATGTCCAGTCGTGTTTAGGTCTATCAGTTAACGAGTAGTTGGCGCCGCATACGGAACAGACTCTACGAGACGCAAGCCTTTTCAGCACAAGTTCAGTAGGTACGTCAAGGTCAACAACGATATCTAAGTCGGATGGGTACAGTATCTTTTCCAGGTCTTGTGCTTGGCCAAGCGTACGTGGATAACCATCTAACAAGAATCCCCGAAGACGAGCGTCCGTTTCATCAAGTCTCTCTCTTATAACGCCGGTTATCACCTCATCGGGTACTAATTCACCCTTTTCCATGTATGTCTTAGCTAACTTACCAAACTCCGAACTCCCCCTAGCGGCAGACCTCAACATATCACCTGTTGAGATATGAGGGATCACGTAATGGTGAGAGAGTCGAGTCGATTGAGTACCTTTGCCGGCTCCTTGCTTGCCAAGCATAATGATGCGCGTCGGAGTTGCCATATCTAGAAGCCCTCGCGCTAACGGAGAAAGCCGTCGTAGTTTCGCATCGTTAGTTGAGAATCCACCTGCTTCAAAGTCTCCAAACCTACTCCGACTGCTATCAACAGCGTCGTGCCGGCAAAGGGAACGTTGTTAACGTGCCATAAGGCTAACAAGATGGCTGGTATAAGAGCAACTGCAGCCAGAAAGAATGCTCCCGGCAACGTAATTCTATTGAGGATCTGACCTAGATACCTTTCGGTATTCGGACCAGGACGAACGCCTTGGATATACCCGCCTTGCTTACGAATAATCTCAGACTGTTGGTGTGGGTCGAACGATACTTGAACATAGAAAAACGTAAACATGACGATGAGAACACCATAGATCGATATGTAAAACAAGCTTGTCGATGAGACAAGATGATTGTTCACAAACGAACGGAAGGCAGTCCAAGGAATAATACTCGCGAGCAGTACTGGGAAATAGAGTATCGACGAGGCAAAGATAATAGGAATAACTCCAGCTTGGTTCACCTTTAGCGGTATATAGCTATTACCGCCTTCGTACATCTTTCTACCAACTACTCGTCGCGCAAATACAACGGGAATGCGTCTTTGGCCTTGCTCAACAAAGACTATCGCAACCAAGATCCCTAGTGCAACAACGAATATTACAACAAACTTTAAAAGGCCAGCGTCAGCGAGAATAATCCGCCCGGCTGATGGAAGACTCGCTACGACGTTTGCAAATATCAGTATGGACATACCTTGACCAATACCACGCTGAGTAACTAGCTCTCCCATCCACATAACAAGAGCGGTACCCGCAGTTAATGTAAGAACTATAAAAAGAACCCTCGGCACCGTGAACGACGGAATCAGATCGACCGGTTTTCCATTCGTTAATAGCCCTGTACCGCCATCATGAAAGATAAACGCTAGACCCGTGGCCTGCATTATCGCCAATGCGATAGTTAGGTACCTGGTCGTCTGGGTAATCTTCTTCTCGCCGACAGCACCTTCATCTCGCCACTCTTCAAGTTTGGGTATCACGGTTGTCAATAGCTGAATTATAATCGAGGACGTAATATACGGCATAACACCCAAACCGAATAATGCCGCCCTCGCTATCGCACCACCTGAGAAAAGATTGAGGAAGCCAAAAACACCACCGTTTACCTGAGCTTCAAGTGTCTGAATTTGATGAAAATCAATACCTGGAACTGGAATATTAGCTCCAAGTTGATATAGCGCAATAATCAGCAGAGTAAAAAGAACTTTATTTCTAAGATCTGGTACCCTGAATACATTCTTCAGGCTTGACAGCACAGTCCGTACTCCTCAACATTTAATACACCAAAGCCTCATCGAGACACCTAATTAATGAATCTAACACGTCTAGGCTGAAACAATCAACCAAACGCTCCGTTAAGCACTAGCGATTCATCAAAGCATTACCTTGCGCCGGAACACGCCGACCACCATTAGGTTTCTCAAGAACGATTGGGGAGCCTCCAAGGGATCTAATCTCGGTAGCTGCCTTAACGGAAAACCCATGTGCAGACACTGTCATAGGTTTCGTAAGAGACCCTTCTCCAAGTACCTTCACTAAGCTACCTTTGCGAACGACGCCTCGCGAGTAAAGGATCTCGGGATCAACAACAACGATGCCTTGAACAGCCAAGGCCTCCAACGTAGAAAGATTTACCACGCTGTAAGTCACCCTAAACGGATTTTTAAACCCTTTAAGTTTTGGCAGCCGCTGCGTAAGCGGCAGTTGTCCACCTTCAAACCCCAGCGGAATGGTGTCGCGAGCTCCTTGTCCTTTTGTTCCTCGTCCAGCGGTTTTCCCGCCCTTGCCTCCGGTACCACGTCCAACTCTTTTACGTGCTTTATGTGAACCCTCAGCAGGCTTTAGATCATGTGTCTGTAACAACTTAGCCTATCTCCTCAACACTTACAAGATGGGGAACGCGACGAATCATTCCCCTAATCTCCGGGCGGTCTGCAAGCTCGTTCGAAGTACCAATACCATGTAAACCAAGAGCACGCAATGTACCCCTATGTTTAGGTTTTGTTCCTATCGATGATTTAATCTGTCTAACGATCAGTTTTTTCGTCACAGTTATGTCTCATTCCTTAACTTTTGTGTAGCTTCATATGCACGAAGAACACCACTGGGAGTTACCTCATCAGGAGCTTTCCCTCTCAGCCTTGCAATCTCGTCTGGCCTTTTAAGTTGCTTTAGACCTTCTATCGTTGCATGGGCAACGTTGATACCGTTCGACGAACCAAGCGATTTAGCCAAAATATCTTTAATACCAGCCATCTCCAGAATCGCCCTTGCAGCCCCACCGGCGATAACGCCGGTACCTGGCGCTGCCGGTTTCAGCAACACTCTGCCTGCTCCGGCTTCACCTAGGATTGGATGGGTAATGGTACCTCCAGCAAGAGGAACCTCAATTAACGCCTTCTTCGCTTCTTCAATACCTTTTTGAACAGCTAGGCCAGCTTCCTTCGCCTTCCCGTAGCCAAGACCAACTCTACCCCTACCATCGCCAACTACCATGAGTGCTGTAAAAGAAAATCTACGACCACCCTTTACCACCTTGGCAACACGATTTACCTTAATAGTTCTCTCTTCAAACTCGGACTCGGGCATTAGAAAATCAAACCCCCTTCTCGGGCAGACTCTGCAACTGCAGCTACCCTACCATGGTAGGCGAAACCGCCTCTATCAAAAACAACTGCAGACACTCCAGCCTCTTTGCCTCGCTGAGCGATGAGACTGCCGACCTTTTTAGCGGCGTCAATATTACCGGTTTTAGAACCTTTAAATGAGCCGTCAAATGTAGATGCAAACGCCAAAGTAGTACTCGTAGAGTCATCGATAATCTGCGCCACCATGTGCTGATTAGAGCGATAGACGGCCAAGCGCGGCCGTTGAGGCGAACCGACGATCAACTTTCTAACTCTAAAGTGTCGCTTTTGTCTCCTCTTGACAGAGACATGGGACCTATCCGACATCTATATCTCCTATATCTACTTGCCGGCCTTGCCGACTTTACGGAGAACTTTCTCGTTCTCATAACGAACACCTTTACCCTTATACGGTTCAGGCTTCCTAATCTTGCGAATATTGGCAGCGACCTGACCTACAAGTTCTTTATCAATACCTGAGACCGTAATACGGGTAGGAGTAGGACATGAAAACTCAATTCCTGAAGGCGCTTCTACAACCACTGGATGCGAAAATCCAAGAGCCAACTCTAGCTCTTTGGGAGACTTCGCAACCGCTCGGTAGCCCACTCCTACAATATCGAGGTTACGTGCATAACCAGCCGTAACGCCGTTTATCATGTTTGCCAATAACGTGCGACTCAGGCCATGCATAGAACGAGCAGTCCTCGAGTCGTCCACTCTGGAGACAACCAGTAGGTCGCCCTCTTTCACGATAGAGACCTGCTCTGGAAACGAACGGCTCAACGAACCCTTCGGACCTTTGACAGCGACACTATTCCCTTCATTTAGGGCAATCTCTACACCTGTTGGAACAGTTACAGGCACTTTACCAATTCTGGACATTAAACCCTCGCACTCTACCAGACATAACAGATAACTTCGCCGCCCATATGGGCTTTTCGAGCGTCCCTATCAGTCATAAGACCCTTTGAAGTTGACAATACGGCGACACCCATACCGCCTAATACTCTAGGAATCGCATCGGCCCGCCGATAAACCCTAAGTCCAGGCTTCGACACCCTTTGAATTCCACTAATCGCTGCCTGGCGAGAAGGTGAGTACTTCAACATAACCTCTAAAACCGTACCGGGACGATCATCCTTATTAGACATGCGATATCCAGCAATAAAGCCTTCTCGCTCTAAGATCTTGGCCAGATTCTCCTTGACCTTAGACCCTGGCATCAACACCAATTCGTGTTTCGCAGAACTTGCATTACGAATTCGAGTTAGCATATCCGCTATGGGATCACTCATGCTCATAAATACTCCCTACCAGCTCGCCTTTTTAACACCAGGAATCTCTCCTGCATGAACCATCTCTCGCAAGCAAATCCTGCACAGACCAAACTTCCTAAACACTGCATGTGGTCTTCCACATCTTTGGCAGCGGGTATAGCCTCGCACCTTGAACTTAGGCTTTCTCGCCTGTTTGGCTATCAAAGACTTCTTTGCCACCGAACTCTTACGCTCCTTCTCTTTTGAACGGAAAACCAAACGCGTCCAACAACGCCTTGCCATGAGCATCGCTCTTAGCCGTGGTCACTATCGTTATATCCATACCTCTTGTCGCGTCCACAGAGTCATAGCTAATCTCAGGAAAGATCAACTGCTCAGTAACTCCCATCGTATAGTTTCCATGTCCGTCAAAAGACTTCGGATTCAAACCTCTAAAGTCCCTAATTCGCGGGATCGCCACAGCAATTACCCGATCAAAAAACTCCCACATGCGATCACCCCGAAGCGTGACTCTCACTCCGATAGCATTACCAGCCCTAAGCTTAAAGCCCGCTACTGATTTTTTTGCTCTAGTGACAACCGGCTTTTGGCCAGATATTGTCTCTAGATCACGGACTGCATTTTCAATCAAAGAAGGTTGCTGGGTCGCTCCACCGACTCCTATATTAATAGCGATCTTCTCAAGAGTTGGAACCTGCATCACATTAGAAAGGCCAAGAGACTCTTGAAGAGTCTTCTTAATCTCGGTTTCGTAGCGTTCTTTTAACCGAGGTCTTGATACTTCAACTGTCTCGCTCATAGTTCAGCACCACACTTCACGCAAACTCTCAACTTGCTACCTGGCTCAATCATCTTGAATCCAACTCTCGTAGGTCCGCACTTTGAACAAAGCAACGCCACATTTGAGACGTGCAACGGCATCGCCTTGTCGATAATTCCACCTTGAGTCGTCGCAGACGTGGGTTTAGTATGACGCTTGGCCACGTTCACTCCGCCAACCACAACGCGATCATCTTTTGGAAATACCCGTACGACTTCACCCTCTTGTCCACGATCTTTACCGGCGATAACTCTAACCTTATCTCCCTTTTTGATCTTCATCTATAACACCTCCGGCGCAAGTGAAACAATCCGCATGAAGCGCTTGTCGCGCAACTCTCGGCCAACTGGACCAAATATGCGGGTTCCCCTCGGTTGCATAGCATCATTGATCAAAACAGCAGCATTCTCATCAAAACGGATGTAGCTACCGTCTGACCTACGTTTTTCTTTCTTCACCCGAACGACCACACACTTTACAACATCGCCCTTTTTGACAGCTGCACCAGGTATTGCATCTTTCACGGTTGCGACAAACACGTCACCAATACTCGCGTAGCGACGTCTCGATCCACCAAGCACTTTTATACAAAGTACCTCTTTAGCGCCGGAGTTATCTGCAACCTTTAGACGAGTCTCTTGCTGAATCATCTCGCACGCTCCACAACTTCGACCAATCGCCATCTCTTCAACTTGGAGATCGGACGAGTCTCCATTACGCGGACAGTGTCTCCAACGCGACTCTGACCTTCAGCGTCATGGACATAGAGACGCTTCGTACGCTGAACCGTCCTTTGATAACGAGGATGACGCACTCGTTGAGTTATCGCCACCACTACCGTCTTATCCATGCCGCTAGAGACAACCACACCTTCTCTAACTTTGCGACGGCCACGCTCATTGATAATCTCTTCGGTCATCTTCTTGCTCCATCATCCGACAAGGCTTGCTCTCTTTCAGACTTCAAAGTCAAAAGTCTCGCTACCTCTCTTTTTAAGTACAACAGACGTGCTGTATTCGTAGATTGAGCGGTTGCCAATTGGAATCTAAGAGTAAATAACTCTCTCTTCGTCTCTTCCAACTTTTCATCTAGTTCCACATCTGCAAGAACACGAAGGTCTTTTGCCTTGGTCACGCACCCACCTCCGATACCGAGTTCAATTCGTCTTTCACGATAAAGCGCGCTTTAATCGGTAACTTCTGAATCGCCCTGTTCATCGCTGCCGATGCAAGCTCCTCAGACACACCTCCAAGTTCGAACATGATACGACCGGGCTTCACAACCGCGACCCAAAACTCAGGGTTGCCCTTTCCAGAGCCCATACGAGTTTCGGCAGGCTTTTTCGTCACTGGCTTATCCGGGAAAATACGAATCCATACCTTTCCTCCTCGGCGAACGTGCCGCGTCATCGCAATACGGGCCGCTTCAATCTGACGCGCTGATATCCAACCTGGTTCTAAGGCTTGTATACCAAACTGGCCGAACATGATCTCGTTGCCTCCTTTGGAGACGCCGCCCATTCGTCCTCTTTGCATTTTACGATGACGTACTCTTCTTGGCATTAACATCTTTAATCAACCTCTCGCTTGAAGTGCGGCGCCTCAGGTGCTGAGTCCTTCGTACGGCGCTCAATCTCCTCTTCTTCTTGAAGAAGACGCTCTAGTGCGTCGGTATCAGCATCTCTAGTCTCAAGAATCTCAGAGGGTGCAATCCCTGCTCTTTCTTCTAGCGCATCATCAGTCTCAGGGGTAACAGAGCCGATCGGTTGGTCTGGTCTACGCCTACCACCTCCAGCTGTAATTACCCGACGCGGCCTATCGGGACCTGGTGTAGAACCTGACGTCGGACTTTTCTCTTCAAGAGACACCTTATAAGGAAGAATGTCGCCTTTGTATATCCAGACCTTCACTCCAATACGACCGAACGTAGTTCTCGCCTCGCGAAAACCGTAGTCAATATTGGCTCTGAGCGTATGGCGAGGAACCCTACCTTCACGGTAAGACTCCTTACGTGCCATCTCAGCACCCCCTAGCCGACCCGAACACATAACAGTAACACCTTGGCCGCCAGACTTCTCGACCACCTGGATAGCTCTTTTCATAGCTCTCCTGAAAGAAACACGCCGTGACAGTTGATCAGCGATCCCTTGTGCGACCAAAGTAGCATCTAACTCAGGATGTTTTATCTCTTCGATGTTGATTTGAACCTTCGGGTTGCCTGTCATTGCTGCAAGATGTTGACGAAGTCGCTCGGCTTCTGAACCCTTCTTGCCTATAACAATCCCAGGTCTCGCCGTATGAATATCTACCTTCAGACGATCCCTAGTTCGTTCAATCTCAACCTTAGAAACCGCGGCCGTCTCTAGTTCTTCCATCAAATACTTGCGAATCTTATAGTCTTCAACGATCCACTCTTGGTAGTGCCGCTCGTCAAACCAACGCGACTTCCAGTCGGTCGTTATTCCTAAACGAAAACCGTAAGGATTTACTTTTTGACCCATATCAGTTCTTCTCTTCCCTGTCAACTACCGTTTCAACGACATTGGTCTCATTAACCTGCACCTCTTGGTTCTCGGGAGACACGACCTCTTCTGAGACTTCCGTTGAATCGCCAGCAGTCGCAGACGATTCCAGTTTGTCGTCGGCAGCCGTCTCAGCCTTGGACGATCTACTTTGTCCTGCACCTCTCGAAGACCTAACGCGACTAGCCCTTCTTCCCGAAGCACTGTCACGACTCTTTTCTCGAAGCCTCCTCAATTCCTCCTCTGGAAGACGTTGGACCTCAATGACGATATGACTTGTCCTTTTTCGAATTCTTCCTGCACGTCCCCTAGCACGCGGCCGAAACCGCTTTAGCGTGGCCCCTTCGTTAGCAAAGGTCTCTGAGACATAAAGTTCCTCTGGCGGAAGTCCATAGAGGTTTGCCGCGTTCGCTGCCGCTGAGCGTAACAACTTAGCTACCACCTCTGCGGCGCCGCGTTCAGTAAGCGATAGTCTCGCCATTGCGTTTAAAACGCTTTGTCCTCGGATTAAGTCCAAAACCTCACGGACCTTTGATGCCGACATCTGGTAAGACCGATGCATAGCTCTTGCCGATTGCAGTGTCTCAGTACTCATCTATCTACGCCTTCCAGCTCGTTCTTGTCCAGCATGGTAACGAAATGTCCTGGTAGGTGCAAACTCTCCGAGTTTATGACCAACCATCGACTCTGTCACATATACCGGAACGTGCTTACGCCCGTCATGAACGGCTACTGTATGCCCTACCATGTCTGGAATGATCGTAGAACGACGAGACCATGTCTTAATTACTTTCTTTTCACCCTCCGCATTTAAAGCGTCAACCTTCTTTAAAAGATGGTCATCAACGAAAGGGCCCTTTTTCAAACTACGGGGCATCTGAGCAACTACCTCCTGGCTCCGCGCGTACGCCTACGTCTTATAATCAACTTGTCAGAATCTTTCTTACGACTTCTAGTACGACCTTCTGCTTTACCCCAAGGCGACACAGGATGCCTACCACCGGAGGTCTTGCCCTCACCGCCACCAAGTGGATGATCTACAGGGTTCATGGCGACACCTCGAGTCTGAGGCCTAACACCCTTCCATCTGTTCCTACCTGCTTTACCAACCGACAGGAGCTCGAACTCTGAGTTACCTACCTCGCCTATAGAAGCTCGGCACTCGATCGGAACTCGTCTCATCTCTGTGGAAGGAAGCCGTAGCGTCGCGTAGTCGCCTTCTCTCGCAACCAGCTGAACGCTCATTCCAGCTGAGCGAGCAATCTTACCACCTTGGCCTGGTCGAAGTTCAACGTTATGAACCGTGGTACCGACCGGTATTACCCGCAGCGGGAGAGCATTTCCAACCTTAATATCAGCCCCAACTCCAGAGACCACAGTATCACCAACACCAAGCTTTGAAGGTGCCAAAATATAACGCTTCTCACCGTCAAGATAGTGCAGTAGGGCGATCCGGGCATTGCGATTCGGATCGTATTCAATCGCAGCCACCTTAGCTGGTACACCATCTTTATTTCTTTTGAAGTCGATCAAACGATACCGCGTCTTGTTCCCACCACCTCGGTGCCGTGATGTCTTTCGACCGTAAGAGTTACGCCCTCCAGAGGACTTAGCCGGCCTCAAAAGCGACTTTTCAGGTCGATCCTTCGTGATTTCGCTAAAGTCAGAGACGCTTTGAAATCTTCTTCCGGCGCTAGTAGGTTTTCTCTTTCGAATTGCCACTACAACTCCTACTTCTCAAACAGATCAATTGAGTCGCCATCGGCGAGTCTTACCATTGCATGTTTCTTGGAGGTGCCATTAACCCAACTGCCGTTTTTCCGATTGTGTTTCCTCTTACCCTTACGGTTCAAGGTGTTCACCGAGAGGACCTTAACATCAAACAACTTCTCAACGGCATAACGGACATCGACCTTGGTTGCACGATCGTCAACTTCAAAACAATAGACATTTTCGTCCATTAACTTATAACTCTTCTCGGACACAATTGGGCGTTTCACGATTGCATAAGGGTCAAATCCACTCATCACTACTGCGCACTCTCCATCTTTCCATCAGAACCTGCAGCATTGACAGATTCAAGCGTTTTGGGCGTAAATATAATGGCTTCATTAACCAATACTAAGTAAGCACTTAGCTGGGAAGTAAAGGCTACCTCCACCTGGGGTAAGTTCCTAAAACTTTTCGCTAATATTTCGTCGTCAGAACTCACAACCAGAAGCACCGACCCAGTTTCTCCAACTTTCGACAACCAACTTGCTGCCTTTTTCGTAGACGGTTTTTCCTCCGAAAAGCCATCTATAACATAGATTTTGCCAGCCGCTGCACGATCAGAGAGAGCTCCCGAAAGCGCTTGAGCAACCATCTTCTTCGGAGTCTTTTGTCTATAGCTACGTGGTTTTGGGCCAAGAGCCACGCCACCACCACTGAAATGCGGAGCTCGGATAGACCCTTGCCGCGCTCGCCCGGTGCCTTTTTGTCGGTAGGGCTTAGAACCACCTCCGGCGACCTCCGCACGAGTTTTCGTCGACTGTGTACCTGCACGAATCCCGGCAAGTTGACCAATAACAACCTGATGCATCAAAGCAATGTTAGGTTTTCTACCAAAAACAGAATCTTTTAACGCGACCGATCCGCTCTCGTTCCCCTCATGGTCGAGTCTTTTCGCAGCACGAGCTTCGAAACTCGATTCTTTTGCAAATTTAGACACTATTTGCCGCCTCTCACAGAGGTTCGAATGACAACACGTCCCCCTTTAGGACCGGGAACCGAGCCTCTTACCAAAACCAATTGGCGATCTACATCCGCCTGAATTATCTCTAGATTCAGAGTCGTTACACTTCCTCCACCATATTGACCCGCCATCTTTGTGCCTTTAAAGACTCGCCCTGGCGTCGCACAGGCTCCTATCGAACCTGGCGCTCGATGATGCTTATGGTTGCCGTGGCCGCCCCCTTGGCCCTTAAAGTTATGACGTTTCATTCCACCCGAAAAGCCGTGGCCCTTCGAAATTGCAGTTACATCGACCTTATCGCCAGAGGAAAAGATTTCCACGCCAAACTCATCTCCCGCAGACAACTCCGCGCTCGCATCGTCACGGAACTCCAAAATCGCAACTCCAGGTTCAACGCCAGCTTTTTCAAACTGTCCAAGAACCGGCTTGGAGACCTTAGATCTTTTGCGAACACCATAAGTCACCTGAAGTGCGTTATAGCCGTCGCTCTCCTTTGTCTTAGAACGAACGACTCTCACTGGAGTCACCTTTATAACAGTGACGGGAATGAACCTGTTCTTGTCATCCCAGACATGGGTCATGCCAACTTTTTCACCCACGATAGCCTTCGCTGCCATTTGAGAAATCCTCATCCAATACTGATGCCAACCGGCACCGAACACAAATAATCCGCCAAAGTGGCGGAACTTAACTTTCGCCGAAAGGTCCCCCGCTAGACAGGGCTCAATCGGACTTCCAAATCAAACCTAGGTAATTATAACCCGTTAATACTTAAAACCTACCCACGAAGAGCAAATTCACTCACTACTGAATCTTGATCTCGATATCGACTCCAGCAGGAAGATCAAGTCTTTGCAAAGAATCAACAGTCTTTGGGGTATGCTCTACGATGTCTAACATCCTTTTATGAACTCGCATCTCAAAATGCTCTCTAGAGTCCTTATGTTTATGTGGGGACCGAATTACCGTATATCGATGTATCTCGGTAGGTAATGGAACCGGGCCAACCACCTTGGCCGAAGTTCTGAGCACTGTATCTACGATCTTCTTCGTCGAACTTTCAATAATCTCATGATCAAAGGCCTTTAGTCGAATCCTGATCCGTTGCTTTCCTGACTCTGCCAATTTACTCACACCTTAGATAGATAAGAGGCCTGAGACCAAGGTCTCAGGCCTCAGCAAACTACTACTACTTACTTAATGATCTTGGTAACCGCACCAGCGCCTACCGTACGACCACCTTCACGTATAGCAAATCGGAGACCTTCGTCCATAGCAATAGGCTTTTGGAGCTCTACTGTCATGGTGATATTATCTCCAGGCATTACCATCTCCGTACCTTCTGGAAGAGTAATCGAACCCGTTACATCGGTAGTTCTAAAATAGAACTGTGGTCGGTAGTGGTTGAAGAACGGCTTGTGGCGCCCGCCTTCCTCCTTGGACAAAACATACACGTTAGCTTCAAACTGCGTATGAGGTGTAATCGAACCCGGCTTGCAAAGAACCTGACCTCTTTCAACGTCAGTTTTCTTCACACCACGAAGCAAGGCTCCGATATTGTCTCCTGCCATTCCCTCGTCCAATAACTTATTGAACATCTCGACCCCAGTACACACCGTTTTTTGGGTGTCTCTAAGACCAACTATCTCAATCTCATCACCGACTTTTAGAACACCTTGCTCAACCTTACCGGTTACAACAGTTCCACGACCAGAGATCGTGAACACATCTTCTATAGGCATAAGGAAAGGACGGTCAATTGGTCGTTGCGGTTCAGGGATGTAGTCATCGACAGCGCTCATAAGCTCAAGAATCTTGGACTCCCACTCCTTATCACCCTCGAGAGCCTTCAGCGCAGATACTCTAACGACAGGCGTATCATCACCTGGAAAGTCATATTCGCTAAGAAGTTCACGCACCTCAAGTTCGACAAGATCTAGAAGCTCTTCATCGTCCACCATGTCAGACTTGTTAAGTGCGACCACGATATACGGAACTCCCACCTGTCGCGCGAGAAGCACATGCTCTCGCGTCTGAGGCATCGGTCCATCAGTAGCACTAACCACCAAAATAGCTCCATCTACCTGAGCCGCACCGGTAATCATGTTCTTGATATAGTCCGCGTGACCAGGCATATCAACGTGCGCGTAGTGCCGTTTGTCAGTCTCATACTCAACGTGAGAGATCGAGATTGTTATGCCTCTAGCTCGTTCCTCAGGCGCGTTATCAATCTGGTCAAAAGGCTTGAACTTAACGTTAGGGTTGTTCTCCGCCAGGACCTTGGTGATCGCCGCGGTCAAAGTTGTCTTACCATGGTCAATATGTCCCATGGTTCCTATGTTCAAGTGAGGCTTACTCCGCTCGAACTTTTGCTTGGCCATTTTATTGCTCCGTTATACCTAGTTGCGTCTCTCGACGCCATGCACGACTATTACAGGCTGATACAGTCTATTCACCACGTACTCTCGCTACGATCTCTTTTGAGATCGAATCTGGTACAATTTGGTAAGAGCCGAACTGCATTGAATAGGTAGCTCTACCCTGAGTTTTCGACCTAAGGTCAGTAGCGTACCCAAACATCTCAGAGAGTGGCACCTGCGCTCGGATAACCTGAGCATTACCCCTCTGATCCATTCCTTCAACCCTTCCACGCCTTGAGGAAAGGTCTCCGATAACATCACCCATGTACTCTTCAGGAGTGACGACTTCTACAGCCATTATAGGCTCTAAAAGTACCGGACTCGCAGCCCTGGCAGCCTTTTTGACAGCCATGGAACCAGCGATCTTAAAGGCCATCTCCGAAGAGTCGACCTCGTGGTAAGAGCCAAACACCAAGGTTGCTCGAACGTCAACCAAAGGATATCCCGCCACAACACCACTTTGTAAAGCTTCTTGAATACCTGCCCCAACCGCGGGTATATACTCCCTCGGAATAACACCACCAGATATTTTGTCGACGAACTCGAAACCCCCGCCAGGTCCAAGGGGCTCCAGATTTATAACGACGTGGCCATACTGACCTCGTCCACCTGACTGTCTAATATATTTCTCTTCGATCTTCTCAACGGTTTTCGTTACCGTTTCGCGATAGGCTACCTGAGGCTTACCCACGTTTGCCTCGACCTTGAACTCCCGAAGCATACGATCAACAAGCACCTCTAGATGCAGTTCACCCATTCCCGAGATTACAGTCTGCCCAGTCTCTTCGTCGGATCGAACTCTGAAGGTAGGATCTTCCTCTGATAGAGCAAAAAGTGCTCGACCCATCTTTTCTTGGTCAGCCTTCGTCTTGGGCTCAACGGCAACATGGATCACTGGTTCCGGAAATTCGAGCGCCTCAAGAATAATAGGATCATCTGTAGCACAAAGCGTGTCGCCAGTAGTAGTGTGTTTGAGACCAACTGCCGCGATAATATCACCGGCGTACACAGTATCGATATCTTCTCTATGATTCGCATGCATGAGAAGAATTCGGCCTATTCTTTCTTTCTTGTCCTTGGTAGAGTTTAGAACAGTTGCACCTTTTTCCAGTGTCCCTGAGTACACTCTAAAATAAGTTAGCTTTCCAACAAATGGGTCTGTCATGATCTTGAAAGCCAAAGCCGAGAAAGGCTCTTTGTCGCCAGGGCTTCTTTCCAAATGATCGGCACCCGACATGGAGATGCCTTGAGCTGGCTCGATATCAATCGGCGAAGGTAGAAAATCCACAACAGCGTCCAGCATTGGCTGAACACCTTTATTCTTGAAAGCAGAACCACAAAGAGTTGGCACCACATGTCCAGCTATCGTAACCCTTCTCACAACACCTCGGAGAAACTCTGGCGTGATAGGTTCTTCTGAAAGATAGGCCTCCATTAATGGGTCGTCGAAGCTTGACAGAACATCGATCAGCTCATGATGTGCTGACTCAGCAGACTCACGCAAGGACTCTGGAATCTCTACAACTGCGTACTTCTCCCCGAGCGTATCTTCCCAGACCTTCGCATTCATCTCGATAAGATCTACGATTCCGCTGAAGTCACCTTCGGCACCTATAGGTAGTTGAACCACTGCAGGCACCGCATCAAGGCGATCCTTGATCATCTCCACGCAGCGTTCAAAGTTCGCACCTACGCGGTCCATTTTATTTACAAAACACATGCGTGGTACACTGTACTTATTCGCCTGCCGCCAAACCGTCTCCGTCTGGGGCTCGACACCAGCCACCGCATCAAAAACAGCAACAGCACCATCAAGCACACGCAGAGATCTTTCCACCTCTACTGTGAAGTCGACGTGTCCCGGGGTATCGATGATGTTGATTCTATGATCCCTCCAAAAGCAAGTTGTAGCTGCGGAGGTTATCGTTATACCTCGCTCTTGCTCTTGAGGCATCCAGTCCATCGTGGCTGCACCTTCGTGAACTTCACCGATCTTATAGTTTTTACCGGTGTAATATAAAATGCGTTCAGTTGTCGTCGTCTTACCGGCGTCGATATGCGCCATGATGCCTATATTACGTATCCTCTCAATGGGATACTCTCGCTTGGTAGTCATCTCTTTTGTACTAAATCCTTTTTCATAACGTACTCTAGCGTTTCCTAGTTAACCAACAGAAACCGACAAAGACTAAACGCCGCTAGGGTTACCATCGGTAGTGAGCAAATGCTTTGTTAGACTCAGCCATTTTATGGAGATCTTCTTTCCGCTTTACCGACGCACCGATCCCCGAAGATGCATCAAGTATCTCATTCGCTAGTCTCTGCACCATCGTCTTCTCACGTCGTGCACGCGAATAACTAACAATCCATCTGATTGAAAGCGTTGTACCTCGACGATTCTTGACATCCACCGGTACCTGATAGGTAGCGCCGCCAACTCTTCTAGACCGCACTTCAAGCTCTGGTTTCGTATTTTCTACAGCTCGTTTCAAAACAGTCAAAGGATCATTCCCAGTCTTCTCTCGGATCTCCTCAAGCGCACCATAAACAATGTGCTGAGCAACGGTCTTTTTACCCCTAGACAACACTTTATTTGTAAGTTGGGTAACCAAAACCGAGTGAAACACTGGATCCGGGGCTAGTTCTCTACGCTCGATTGGGCCTTTACGTGGCACTTAACTATTTCTCCCTCTTTGCGCCGTAGCGACTTCTTGCTTGTTTCCTATTCTTAACACCCGCTGTATCAAGTGTTCCGCGAATAATCTTGTATCTCACACCAGGGAGATCCTTAACACGACCACCGCGAACAAGCACAATGGAGTGCTCTTGGAGATTATGACCGACACCTGGAATATAAGCGGTCACCTCCACCCCTGAGGTTAGTCTTACTCGAGCGACTTTCCTAAGCGCTGAGTTCGGTTTCTTGGGGGTAGTTGTATACACGCGCGTGCAGACACCACGACGTTGCGGCGAACCCTTCAACGCTGGAGTTTTCGTCTTACTTCTCTTAGTCTCGCGACCTTTGCGCACCAATTGAGCGATCGTGGGCACGACAATCCTCTCTCAGAAATTTATTTGAGTCAATAGTAGATACTTTCTACCTAGACAAACCAAAGTTACATATTATGCGGATGGAGCGTCGATCATATCACACAAACGCCAACCATCCGCAAAATCTTCGTAAAAACTATACCTCACCGGTCAAATCTGGTGGAGTGTCATCCTCAAAGACAACCTCTTCTTCCACCTCCACTTCCTCGCCATAGGCTGAAGAACTTCGATAGTCGGAGTAGTAACCGTAGTCATCGTCGTAGTCTTGGGAGCTCCAAAACGATAGGGGTTTCGCATCAGGAGCACTTACTTGAAACGCTCGATAACTCTTCATACCAGTTCCTGCAGGTATCAACTTACCGATGATAATGTTCTCCTTAAGGCCTAGCAGCGAGTCCGACTTACCTTCAATGGCAGCCTCTGTAAGAACCCTCGTAGTCTCTTGGAAAGAGGCAGCCGAAAGCCATGACTCTGTCGCTAACGACGCCTTCGTGATTCCCATTAATTCGGGTCTTCCTCAGCCGGTTTACCTCCACGAGCAACCACGGCCCGGTTAGTGTCGGCATATACTCTTGCATCGACTCGCTCCCCTGGCAAGAACTCGCTATCTCCAGGTTCTGCGACAGTTACCCTACGAAGCATCTGCCGGACTATTAGCTCAATATGCTTGTCATGAATGGACACGCCTTGGTCTCGATAGACCTTTTGAACCTCCTCCACCAAGTACTGTTGCGTCTCTCTGATACCTTTAACTTCAAGAAGCTGTTTCGGGTCCTTCGGGCCTTCCACAAGAGCATCACCAGCTTCTACCTCTTGACCATCGACTACCTCAAGGTGGGTACGAAGCGAAAGATCGTATGTCTCTTCCTCCCCTTCGTCAGAGACCACAGTTACCCTTCGAACAGCCTCGCCCTCTTCGACGCGTACAACGCCAGAGCTATATGACAATATTGCAGCTCCCTTAGGTGTACGAGCTTCAAAAAGTTCGACGACTCTCGGTAGCCCGTGTGTGATGTCCTCACCCGCTATACCGCCCTGATGGAAAGTACGCATTGTCAACTGAGTTCCAGGCTCACCAATCGACTGAGCAGCAACTACACCTATAGCTTCACCCAGCTCAATCTGTCCCGCACCAGCAAGTGCCTGACCATAACACATTGCACAGACGCCATGTTCTGTGTCGCACGTCAACACTGATCTAACCCTTATACGCGATACCGCAGAATCGTTTCGAAGTACTGCTACCAACTTATCAGTAAGAAGAGTACCTGCTTCCATAACGGATTCATCTGACAACGTTACTGGCTCTGCCAAGACCCTACCGTAAGCTCTTGTCTCAAGATAGTAACGCTTTCCGGATTCATCTGGATAAACATCTTCGATCCATATGCCTCGAGAGGTTCCACAGTCTATCTCACGTACAATCAACTCTTGAGCTACATCGACTAGACGCCTAGTCAGGTACCCTGAGTCGGCAGTTCTTAGAGCTGTATCGGCAAGACCCTTTCTCGCACCGTGCGTGGAGATAAAATACTCAAGAACCGATAGCCCCTCTCTAAAAGACGAAACTATTGGTCGAGGAATCATCTCGCCACGGGGGTTCGAAACTAACCCTTTCATACCAGAGATCTGACGAATCTGCTGAGCATTACCACGTGCTCCTGAGTCCACCATCATGTTGATGGGGTTGAAGATATCAGATGCAAGCATCTGATCCATCGCTCTACCGATCTCAGAGTTCGCTGCTGTCCAAATCTCGATCTCTTTTTGCTTTCGCTCATCGTCCGTAATGATTCCGCGTTTGAACTGCTGTTCAGCTTTCTGAGCTTCCTTCTCGTGACGATCGATAATCTCTGCCTTGTTACTAGGAGTACGAACATCATTGATCGAGATAGTCAGGCCACTTTGCGAAGCAAATCGGAAACCAATAGCTTTTATCTTGTCAAGAGACTCTTGAGCCACACCCTTTGGATAGTTGTTTGCTATCTCTTCGACGATTGATCCAATCGGAGTGGCTTTCTTGCCAATCAACTCATTGACAAAACGAAAACCCTTCGGGAGGGTCTCATTGAACAGAATTCGTCCAACCGTTGTATCGATAGTTTCATAGGTTGGCACACCATCCTCATCACATCCAATCTCCCGTCGGTACTGCACCTTTGTATGGACAGTAACCTCCTTTGATTCATAGGCCCTCTCGACCTCATGGAGGTGCCTGAAGACCTTACCTTCCCCAGACTCACCAGCGACTTCGGTCGTAAGATAGTAGATTCCGAAGACCATATCCTGCGTAGGAACCGTTATCGGGCGTCCTGTCGCCGGAGAGATTATGTTATTTGCCGAAAGCATAAGTACACGAGCTTCCGCTTGTGCCTCAGGAGATAGCGGAAGGTGCACAGCCATCTGATCTCCATCGAAGTCCGCATTAAACGCGGCACATACTAACGGATGTATCTGTATGGCCTTTCCTTCAACCAAAACTGGTTCAAAGGCTTGAATACCTAATCTATGCAACGTAGGTGCCCGATTCAACATGACCGGATGTTCCTTGATAACCACATCAAGAACTTCCCATACTTGTGCACGTCGTCGTTCGACCATACGTTTTGCAGACTTTATGTTTTGGGCAAAGTCCAAATCTACCAAGCGTTTCATTACAAACGGCTTGAACAGCTCAAGTGCCATCTGCTTTGGAAGTCCACACTGGTGAAGTTTCAACTTGGGACCAACGACTATAACGCTCCGACCTGAGTAATCGACTCGCTTACCGAGGAGGTTCTGACGGAAGCGTCCTTGCTTACCCTTTAACATGTCCGAGAGACTCTTGAGTGGTCGGTTCCCAGGACCCGCCACAGGACGTCCTCGACGACCATTATCAAAGAGAGCATCAACAGCCTCTTGGAGCATACGCTTCTCGTTGTTGACGATAATTTCAGGTGCGCCGAGATCTAAAAGGCGCTTTAGTCGATTGTTTCGGTTGATCACCCTACGATAGAGGTCGTTTAAATCCGATGTCGCAAACCGACCACCATCTAGCTGCACCATTGGCCTCAAGTCAGGGGGAATCACCGGTACTACACCAAGAATCATCGCACCTGGATCGTTGATTCGCTTACTTTCGCCGTCGCGACGATTAAATGCTGACACTATTTTAAGCCGTTTAATAGCCTTTTGTCTTCTTTGTACCGATAAAGGCCTCCTGGCATCAACCGGTTCTATCATCTCGCGGAGTTTTATCTCTTCTTGGTCTAGGTCTAACCGGTCGATTAATTTCCTGATCGCCTCCGCACCCATTCCGCCTTCAAAGTAATCTCCATACCGATCCTTGAGTTCTCTCCACAGAAGTTCGTCTTCAATGATCATACGACCATGGAGTTCTCTAAACTCTTCAAATGATCTGCGATAAAGATCGATCTTGCTATCAAAACGATCTCTTACATAAGCGATCTCCTTGTCAGCTTGCTTCTGTCGCGCCCGTAAGTCAGCATCCTTAGCTGAGGTAGCTTCGAGTTCAGCTAGGTCTTTCTCTAAGTCCTGGAACTGCCTCTCTAGAGCCAGATCCCTTTGGTTTTCGAGTTCCTTCAACTCCTCACGAAGTTCAGCTTCAAGATTGGGAAGATCCTCGTGTCGTCGGTCAACGTCGACCCAAGTAACCAGGTTTGCAGCGAAATAAATCACCTTTTCAAGTTGCTTGGCCTTTAGCTCTTCCTTAGTAGTGGTCCCCATAAGTAGGTACGCTAGCCAAGAGCGTGTACCCCTAAGGTACCATATGTGGACGACAGGAGCAGCAAGCTCAATATGACCCATCCGCTCTCTGCGGACCTTGGATCGCGTTACCTCAACTCCACATCTTTCACAGATAATACCCTTAAAACGAACCCTCTTGTACTTACCGCATGAACACTCCCAGTCTCTGGTAGGTCCAAAGATCTTTTCACAAAACAACCCGTCCTTTTCTGGACGAAGAGTACGGTAATTTATTGTCTCAGGCTTTTTCACCTCTCCATGAGACCACGACAGTATGTCTTCAGAGGTGGCAAGACCAATTCTAAGTTGTTCAAAGTTATTTAAGTCAAGCATTAAAGACCCCCGTCCTCGCTCCTATACCCTTCACCGTAGTCAGATCCTCTCTCAGGTCTAGAGATATCTATCCCTAGCTCCTCAACACTTCTATAGACGTCTTCGTCAAGTTCCTTTATTTGAATCTCTTCTCCTAATGCCGATAGAACCTCTACGTTTAGACAGAGAGACTGCATCTCCTTGATCAGAACTTTGAAACTCTCAGGTATTCCTGGCTCAGGTATGTTCTCGCCCTTCACGATCGATTCGTATACCTTTACGCGTCCAACCACGTCATCGGACTTAATCGTTAGCAGCTCCTGGAGCGCGTAAGCAGCGCCATATGCTTCGAGAGCCCATACCTCCATCTCTCCAAAACGCTGTCCGCCAAACTGTGCCTTTCCTCCAAGTGGCTGTTGAGTAATCATTGAGTACGGACCGGTGGAGCGAGCATGGATCTTGTCGTCTACGAGATGGGCAAGTTTCAAAATATAGACGTAGCCAACCGAGATTGCGTTGTCATACGGCTCTCCATTTCTGCCATTAAATAGTGTGACCTTCCCGTCGATTCCAATCTGCCGTCTACCGTCTGCGGAGTCTGGATTAAGGTCCTCAAACACTTTTTGTATCGTTGGGTGACGCCCTGACTTACCCTCTTCATCCCAGTGAGCACCGTCAAAAACAGGAGTCGCTACCCATGTTGACGGTTCCGTTCTCGGCCGAGTCTTAACCTCAGTGCCTTTGATCGGATTGGTGGCTAGTTCATTTGACTTCCATCCCCATCTTGCCGCGTATCCAAGGTGGGATTCAAGCACCTGGCCCACGTTCATCCTCGAAGGGACACCCAATGGGCTCAGTATGATATCCACTGGGGTTCCATCCGATAGATATGGCATGTCCTCAAGTGGCAGAATCTTAGAGATAACACCTTTATTACCGTGGCGGCCTGCCAGTTTATCTCCTTCAGTTATCTTACGCCTCTGTGCGACATACACTCGAACTAGCTGATTCACTCCTGGAGCCAACTCGGTAGAGTCCTCACGAGTAAATACTTTAACGTCTATAACTTTGCCGGATTCGCCGTGGGGAACCTTCAAAGAGGTGTCGCGAACCTCTCGAGACTTCTCTCCAAAGATTGCCCTCAACAGTCTCTCTTCAGGGGTAAGTTCCGTTTCACCTTTTGGAGTCACCTTGCCAACCAAGATATCTCCTGGTCGCACCTCGGCACCTATGCGAACAATACCACGTTCATCTAGGTCTGCCAATATCTCTTCTGAGAGATTAGGTATATCCCGAGTGATCTCTTCCGCGCCCAGCTTCGTGTCGCGGGCGTCTGTCTCATACTCTTCTATGTGAATTGAAGTCAGTACGTCATCGCGGACTAGTCTCTCTGACAAGATTATCGCATCTTCATAGTTATAACCTTCCCATGGCATAAAAGCCACTAAGAGGTTTTTACCTAAAGCCAACTCACCATTATGAGTAGCAGGGCCGTCAGCCAATAGGTCGCCTTTGTCAACCTGCCGACCCACCTCAACTAAGACTTTCTGATTAAGACAGGTATTTTGGTTGGACCGCTTGAACTTAGAAAGACGATAGATCTTTCTCCCAAGTACGTTACCAAACTTATCACTTTGACCTGGTGAGTACTCGACCACGACACTTTCGCCAGAGACTTCGGTCACTACTCCCGTAGCTTCCGCCAAGATCACATCACCAGCGTCTTGAGCAGCACGCGCCTCCACTCCTGTACCGATGTACGGCGCCTCGGGTACCACCAAAGGTACAGCTTGCTTTTGCATGTTTGCGCCCATAAGCGCTCTGTTAGCGTCGTCGTGTTCTATGAAGGGAATTAGGGATGTCGAGACCGAGATGATCTGCTTCGGCGATACGTCCATAAGATCTACCTCTGTCGCCGGAACGACGTCCACCTCTGAAGTAGATCCGTAAGAGACCGCATTTGCTCCTACCCTGACGACTGCTCCTTGGGGAGCCCTCCGAACCAGTACTCTGTCCTCCAAAAATCGCCCATCAGCATCAATCTTTGCCGAAGCTTGAGCGATAACGAACTCTTCCTCCTCATCGGCCGCCAAATATACTATCTCGTTAGTTACCCGGCCATCTACCACCTTGCGGTAAGGGGTCTCGATAAAGCCGTGATCATTGACTTTCGCAAAAGTCGCTAGTGCACCTATTAGGCCAATGTTCGGTCCCTCTGGAGTCTCGATAGGACACATCCGCCCATAGTGCGACGAGTGCACGTCTCGAACTTCAAAACCGGCTCGCTCTCTCGAAAGACCTCCAGGTCCAAGTGCTGACAGTCTACGCTTATGAGCAAGTCCTGATAGCGGATTATTTTGGTCCATAAACTGAGACAGTTGTGAGGTACCAAAGAACTCTTTAATAGCTGCTACGACCGGACGAATGTTGATCAAAGTCTGAGGAGTAATAGCCTCCACGTCTTGAGTCGTCATTCTTTCGCGCACAAGACGTTCAAGCCTTGAAAGACCCATACGCAATTGATTTTGAATAAGCTCTCCAACGCTCCTTACACGCCGATTAGCAAAGTGATCTTGATCGTCGAATCTGTATCCAGGTACCCCGGAAGCCAAGTGAAGCATGTAGGAGGCCGTCGCTAGTACCTCTGCTCTAGATAACACCGTTGGATGTTCTGGATTAGCCTCCAATGGTATACCTAGGATCTCTGAAAGCTTCACAAGCTCTGGCCCAAGCTTCCGGTTGAGCTTGTACCGACCGACTTTGGTTAGGTCGTAACGCTTTGGGGAAAAAAACGCCAACTCGAAGTACGAGCGAGCCGTATCGGCCGTTGGAGGTTCACCTGGGCGAGCTCTCCTAAAGATCTCAATCAACGCTACATCTTCTCGAGCTCTCGCAATGTCAATATCGCGATCTCGGTTCAGAAGAACAGCTTCATCCTTGGCAGCATCCGCCTTCTCCTTTTCCCACTGAGCTTCGAGAAAATCGAAGTGTGACACAAAACGATCAAGTAGTTCAGGGTCGCCGTATCCTAAAGCCCTTAGCAAAGTAAATATAGGAAGACGCCTTTTGCGCGCGACACGAGCACCTGCTGTAATATCCCGACCCGGTTTGCTTTCAACGTCAAACTCAATCCACTCACCCCTGTAAGGATTAATTGTGGCAGTGACAATAGTCTTCGAATCTCGGCCTTCTTGAAACAAAACTCCTGGAGATCGAACGAGCTGCGATACTACTACCCGTTCCGTGCCGTTGATTATGAAAGTTCCCCGATTCGTCATCATAGGAAAGTCGCCCATAAACACTGTCTGCTCTTTAATCTCATAAGTCGCCTTGTTCGAAAATCGAGCTCGAACAAAGATAGGAGCAGAGTAGGTCATATCCTTTTCTTTACACTCTTCAACAGAGTACTTAGGCGGTGGTCTAAGATCAGGATCATCCGGATCAAACTCAAGTTCCAAGGACAGTTGACCCGTGAAATCCTCAATGGGAGAGATATCCCTGAAGGTCTCCACAAGGCCCTCTTTTAAGAACCAATTAAAAGAATCACTTTGTATTGAGACCAGATCTGGCAACGGCAGGACCTCGTCTACATTGGCAAATGAATATCGTTCCGGAGACTTTGAACGGAAACTCAACGAGCAACTCCTCTAAGATAAATAAAAGTCACTTCCACCTCAGAGCCCTGAAGGCCGAACGCGAGGAAGCAAGGTAAGAAAACAACCTATGGACAGAGACTTTACGCACGACAATAACAAGTATAGAACGATACAAACAGAACTTAGGCGCGCAAATAAACAAAAAGCCGGAAGCTTGTTACAAGCTTCCGGCTTATAGTCTACAAGAGACTACTTCAATTCCACCGTTGCTCCAGCTCCTTCAAGTGCAGCCTTCGCCTTCTCGCCGTCTTCTTTTGACACTTTCTCCAGAACCGTCTTCGGAGCGCCATCAACGAGATCTTTGGCCTCTTTCAGGCCCAGATTCGTCAAGGTACGCACTTCTTTGATTACCTGAATCTTCTTATCCCCAGCTGCAATGAGAACTACATCGAATTCGTCTTGTTCTTCAACGACTGCCTCTCCACCAGCACCCGCAGGAGCAGCTACAGCCATAGCCACAGGAGCGGCTGCCGTAACGCCGAACCGCTCTTCAAACTCTTTCAAGAGCTCAGAGAGCTCCAAAACAGTCATAGAAGCAATCGCGTCTAAAATCTCTTCTTTACTTGCCAACTAGATCAACTCCTAACAATTGCCCCTCCGGGCCATACCAATAAAACAACTAAACATCGAGTCCGAAAACTGAAACGCCTAAGCTTGCTCGTTCTTCTCCACAAGGGCTTGAAGAGCATATGCAAAGTTTTGCGGAAGCGCTTTGAGAAGCCCAGCAAACTTCTGCATGGGCGCTGCAAGAGCACCAGCAAACTGGGCTAGAAGAACCTCGCGAGACGGTAGATCAGCTAGAGCTAGAGTCTCTTCAACTCCAAGTCGCTTTCCACCCATCAAGCCGCCCTTTAGAATCAGAGCCGGTCTCGTCTTGGCAAACTCTCTCAAAGACTTAGCGATTGCAGCGGGATCGTTCTTCACAAACGTAAGTGCTGTAGGGCCTTCCAAAAGGGGTTCCACAACACTATTTCCACTTTGAGATGCAGCTATCCGCACTAAAGTATTCTTGAAGATCTTAATCTCAGCGCCCTTGGAGCGAAGTTCTCTTCTTAGCTCTTCAAGCTCTGCAACCTTAAGCCCACGATACTCAGTTACAAGCACTGCGGCCGAGTCACCAAAGCGATTTTTCAACTCTTCAACAATTGCCACCTTTTCAGGTCTTGGCTGTTCCATACTTCTCCTCGAGTGCATAAATTGCTCA
>JAKBGL010000097.1 GCA_021833085.1 Actinomycetes bacterium
ACGTTTAAGCATCATTCGACGAGAGTGTAGTCTCAGAGTTGTCTCTCTTGACATTCATGTGGATCAACTCACCCTCTTCGGCGGAAGTTTGTGGGATCAATCATCCTAAGGTAAGGGAGCACCAGCGCCCCAGCAGATCGATCACCTCATCGTTACAGAGTTGACCAGTCGATTTAACCAAACGATCTCCATTGCAGTTCCCTAACCCCTGGGAACTATCCATCGGGGGGGGTCTTCCGCTCCATCTGATCTAATGTCGTAAATAACTAAAGCGTGTTCGACTCGTGAGTTGTTCTACAGTACCCACCCCTACTCACTGAGCCTCTTAGGGAAAAATAAGAGGCACTCTTAGTAAAAATAAGATACTTGCATCCTGTTCTTGTCCTCATTCTTCGCTTACCATCAGGTGTTACTTCTTTGTAAGAAGGTTCACATGATGACATGTTAGCTAGGTAGGAGATTTAGCGATGAAAATTAAATCTAGGACTGTTTTTGCAGTATCGTTGACCGGAGCGCTGTTCGCCACGTTGTTGGCGATCAGCAACTCGGCCTTTGCAGACCAAAGTCCTCCCACTCCGTCGAGTTCTTCTCAACACAGTAATGTTCAGGCCGAAGCTACTATGACTGAACGACTTTTCCCTAACGGTGTTTCTGACGTGGTGTTGTGCTCGGGAAGCCCATCGCAGGCGGGAAATGTGCAACTTGCCCAAGCGTTGGCTACGAAGCTGTCAGGTGCCCTTTTGCTTACCGAAAACTCTCAACACCTCGGTTTGGCTACTAAGAACGCCCTTACGAGTTTGTCGACTCCACAGGTAGCTCCAAGTGGTACCGTTCAACCCTTTCAACCGCAACCCGGTAAACCGATGATCTACCTAGTAGGAGATTATAGTTCGATTAGTGCGAGCCTTGAGACTCGATTGACTCAGATGGGTTACCAGGTGACGAGACTCGGTGGATCACCAAATACGATACGTAATTCTGTTCTTAACATGGTAGCCCCAGCGCTACCTCAAGGGACTAGTACACAGTCCTTCCCAACGTCTTGGAACCAGTATGAAGGAGCGAGCAATCACGAGTCATTTTTCCCAGCATCAAGTAACTCTCCTGCTTGGATAAAGAACGGGGTCTCCTGGAGTTTTGCAGAGCAGGCGGCGGTCCCGCTAAACGCTACCTTCCCTGATCTTGCCAACTTGGGCCTACGAAACGCGCCGGTCAAGCTCACTCAATATCTTGGAAATGCGGTAGGAGTAACAGCTGTAAACGGGATCATCTATGCGGAGAGTGACGACTATCACCTTTACGCTTTGAACGCGCAGACAGGTGCGCTTTTGTGGCAAGTTGGACCCCTTAACAATAGCCTTATGGGTAATCCGATCGTTTCGGGTAACATCGTGTACGTTACGACGGGAGATACGGGATTCTCGTTCTCACAAGTTCTAAAGTTTGAACAGTCAAGTGGAACATCTCCGCTTGTAAGGGGATTACTTTACTCTTCGTTGTATGCGTTTAACGCAACCACAGGGAGAATGATATGGCGGCAGGACTTTAAAGGAAACGCTATGCCAACCCCAATACTTTATAACAACACTGTATATGAACCGACGGGCGGAGGCAATCTATGGGCTCTGAACGCGCAGACCGGTGCATTGAGATGGAAAACACCCCTTGGCGGATTCGATTCGATGTCGAGTCCCAACCTCTACGTAAATCCGACGACAAAACAGGCTTCAATAGTTGTAGGAACATCTGATGCAAATCATGTCGTTGCGGTCAATGCTAAAACGGGTGCTGTGACTTGGACGCAACCTACCACGCTGAATATATTCAACACTGGAATGGGTGATAACTCTCCCGTTGTGGACCAGTCCAATGGTATCGTTGTGCAAGACTCTGTTGTTAACTTCGACAGAGCGAATAAGACCACCAATCTGGCCGTGTATGCGATGAATGCGAGTACTGGAAAGGTTCTTTGGAGTACGAATCTGGGTAGGAGTAGCGCTCCTCCGGCGTATAAAGGTGGCATGGCCCTAATTCAAAATGGCGTTGTCTATGTTGGTTCGCCGGTCACCTCTGAACTGTACGCCCTGAATGAGTCCAACGGAAAGATACTTTGGAGTTTCCCATTCGTAAACTCTGGTCCTGCAGGAGCTGGTAGGGGTAATCCAGTTTTGGCGTACGGAGTGCTGTGGATCGCCGCTGGTCCAACGATCTATGCTATCGACCCCAGTAACGGTAAGGAGTTGAGTAGCTATACTCCGGGCGGCAGGTTCGGAATAGTAAATCCGGTAATCGTTGGAGGTACCATGTACCTAGGGAACTCCTACGACTGGATACAGGCGATTCCGCTAACCAAGATCTATCCCAGTCTAAAGATATCTTCGTGAGAGTGTCCCAAGCGATGCGATCCTGTAGGGGGAAAGGGATTTTTGTTTGCAACTAATTCTTTATTAGGATCTTGAATATAGGAGTGAGAGTCCTTGTTATCTAGTACTTCCAACAGGGCTACAAAGATGCACGGATCTCTCACTCCTACATAGGCGCATCGCCATACTAGCCCTTGAGTGTTTTCGTTTGATGTAACCTCTGCTTTGCATTGGTCAAGGCTTGTCGAATGTGGAGCGCGAGGGGATCTTTTCGTATCGTTCCAGTGAGGTGTTCTCGGCCCGTAACATAGGCTTAACTTCAATGCATATGTATATTCCTCATCTATAGGTAAACTTTGGCAATATCTGTGCACTCTTAGATCGAGATGTGCCAAACACTGGAGGTACGTTGAAGAGGTTTCGTCTACGCGTATGGCTCGACGATCGACCGGGAGCATTGGGGGCGGTTGCTTCTCGTATTGGCTCCGTAAAGGGGGATCTAGTGGGTATAGAGATTCTAGAGAGAGGTGGAGGTAGGGTTGTCGACGATCTCCTTGTGGAGATCGACTCGGAGTCATTGATCGACCTGATGGTCCGAGAAGTTATGGAGGTTGACGGAGTCGACGTTGAGTATGTTAGACCTGCAGGTGAACTAGAAGGCGAGGGTGCACTGATGTCACTTCGTCTTGCTTCTGAACTTGCATCGTACAACTCGTTTGATTCCAAAGCTAAAGCTCTCGCTGAATTTCTGTACTTCAACATGAATGCTAGCTGGGCCACTGTTGTCGATGTTGAGCAGTCAGAGGAGGTACTTTCGCTAGGAGAAGCTCCAAAGACGGAGTGGCTTGTTGCCTTTGTACTGGGAGCGACTTACGATGAAAGCTTTAATTCAGAGGTTACCTACAACACCCCAAAGGATCTAGCGTGGGCTTTTATTGATTCGGGCCGAAGAGCGTTTGCCATGGGGAGAACCGACTATCCCTTTAGAGAAAATGAGCGTCAGCAGATTTTATACCTGGCCAAGATCCTCGTGTCGCAGCTTAAGGTTGTGGATAGTTAGCTATGAAGCTAATGAAACGAAATAGTTCTTTCTACGCGATCGTCCCAAAGAGCGTGTCTTTGTTTGTTTTGAACCCGCGAACCGCTAGGTAAGTAGACCTCATCGACAGTGTTCGCCGAGGCAGCTTCTTCTAGCGTTGGCGAGAGGCCGATAGAGTACATTGCCGCGGCAAAGGCGCCAAAGGCCGTTGACTCTCTCAAAATTGATCGATGAATCTCTATATCTGATGAATTTGCCTGAAGTTGGCAAAGGTACGAAGATCTTGTCACACCTCCGTCAACCCGAAGTGCGTTTAAGGGAGTTGGTAGATGGGACGCGACCTCTTCTATGATATCTTCGACGTTGTTCACGATGCCTTCGAGTACGGAGAACACGATCTCAGCCTTACTGGTAGACTGCGAGAGTCCGAATAAGGCTGCTTGGGTTTTAGAGACGAGATAAGGAGACCCTATTCCATCGAAGGCCGGTACGAATACCGGAGCGGTGTTTCTTGGAACTGTTTGAGCTATAGCGTCGATCTCATCGTAACTATCTACAAGTTTTGCCTTGTCTTTTAACCATAAAAGAGCGGATCCTGCTGAAAAGGCGGCTCCTTCTAGTGCGTATGTAGCTGTTTTTGCGTCCGATGAGTAAGCGATAGTCGAGAAAATAGTCCGAGCTTTCGGCGTGACTCTTATCTCTCCTGTACTTACAACAAGAAATGCGCCAGTGCCGTACGTAACCTTTCCAGCTCCAGAGTTGGTTACCGACTGACCGACTAAGGAAGCCTGTTGATCACCGAGTATCGCCGCGATCGGTATCCCTGTAAGTTCGGGTAGTTCGGCGGTGTCGACGAAGAGATCCTTGGGGAAAGACGGAACTACCTCTGGCATCACAATAGAGTTTGCGTTGAATATCTCAAGTAGAGTTGGTGAAAACTGGAGTGTCTTAGTATTAAACATTAGAGTTCTTGATGCATTTGTTGGGTCAGTCACGAGACGTTTTCCACCCGTGAGTGCGGAGCAGATCAGGGTGTCGACGGTTGCAAAGTGTGTTCCAGCTGTCTCTGTTGCGGAGTTGGCAACTACTTTTCTAACCTTTGGTCCCGAAAAGTACGGGTCTACAGGTAACCCGTTTTCTAAAAGCGACTCCTCTTCAGCACCTTCGGCGATCAGGTTCGCACACAGATCTTCCGTACTACGATCTTGCCACGAGAACAATGGAAACGACGTATCACCACCAGAATTCAATAAAGTAAATGACTCTCGTTGGTTAGTGATCGCAAGTGCCAGGGGCAAGGTCTTTAGGTGAGCGAGTGTATCTTTTACACACTGGAAGAGTTCCGTTATGAGCAGTTGCGGACTCTGACACAGTGTTCCATGTGAGTCGTAGAACACTCCGAGTTCTCGTTGGGAGATGTGTATCTGACGCCCTGTTGTGTCAAAGGCCACGGTACGTACACTTGAGGTACCCGCATCAAGCGCAAGTATATACTCCATCTCTTCAACTTAGCAGACGTCGAACCTCTGGTGACTAGCTGAATTCTATAGATCCTAAACTCTCCCTACCTGAAATGACGGCGAGTTTTTTTGTGTGTTACAGAGTTTTGGGTGCAAACCGCTATCGTAGCTACATGCTGAAGGGTAAAAAGGTCGTATTGCGCGCGATCGAAAGTGATGACTACAAGCGGCTTTGGGAGTTTGCGAACGACTTTGAAGTCGAGCTCTTAAGCGGAGGTGATCCACCTCGC